>NZ_JSWE01000223.1 GCF_000815465.1 Candidatus Jidaibacter acanthamoeba
TCTAAAACGAGAGCAGTTTTACCTGTCTGCCTATCACCAATAATTAATTCACGCTGACCTCTTCCGATCGGAATTAAACTATCAATCGCTTTAATACCTGTTTGCACCGGCTCGCTTACCGATTGCCTATCAATAATTCCCGGAGCCTTAACTTCAACTCTTTTATATTCTACATCAGTTAAAGCACCTTTACCGTCTATAGGATTTCCCAAGGCATCGACAACTCTTCCGAGGAGGCCTTTGCCGACCGGTACTTCAATAATTTTGCCAGTTCTTTTTACAATATCACCTTCATTAACTTGCCTATCTTCCCCGAAGATTACTATTCCTACACCATCTTCACCCAAATTTAGCACCATCCCTTTGACGCCGCTGCTAAACTCTACCATTTCAGAGGCTTGCACATTATCCAGGCCGTAGGCAATCGCTACCCCGTCAGAAACCTTAACAACCTGCCCTACTTCACTTAGCTCAGCATCACTTTCAAAATTTGAAATTTGTTTTTTTAAAACTTCTGATATTTCTGATGCGTTCATCAGTATCTCCTAATTTATTTTAATTTTGTAAAGCTAATTTTCTGATCCTTTGTAGTTTGTTTTTTAAAGTTGCATCTAATAATTGCGACCCCACTCTAACTGAAAGGCCTCCTAAAACGCTTTTATCCACAACTACATTTAGAATTATTTTTTTATTAAATATTGCCTCAAGCTCATCGGAAAGTTTTTTACTTTTTGCCTCAGGCATGGCAATTGCACTGGTAACAAAAACTCTAAGCTCATTATTATACGCTTCAAGGCTTTCAAAGAACGCCTTTCGAATATCATCAATTGCATAAACTTTATTTTGCCTAACAAGCACTCTTAAAAAGTTATGTGTAATCTCATTTAGCTCAAGCTTTGAAATTGCCGTATTTAAAAATATATTTTTAATTTTAGAAGGAACTACCTTGGGCAGTATGAATTTCAAATACTGCTGATTCTCCTTAAAGATTACTTTCAACTTATCTAAATCCGCAGCCACCTCTTTTAAAGCATGCACACCTTGGGCGGCACTAAAAAGTGCTTCTGAGTAACGCTTAGCGGTAACATTTCTTGCTGCTTCCATAATATACTTAAATATTAACACTGGGTAGGATTATCATACATTTATTCTACTTACAAGCATAACTGTAAAATAATTTTCATATAAAAAAGACTTGCAAAAAGCAAGTAAGGTAATATATTAGTTTCTGTTTTTAAAACTTTGGGATGTCGCCAAGTGGTAAGGCAGCGGTTTTTGATACCGCCATTCGTAGGTTCGAATCCTGCCATCCCAGCCATTTTTGCTATTTAAAATCTTTTTATGTTCATTAAAACATTGTGTAAAAGGCTTTCCTTAAGGCTTTATGATATTGAGCTTTACTGCTTAATTAATAAAAAATAATGGCTTCTGCCTGCTAAGGCCTTAGTTTCATATTTAGTTTTCACCCAACCTTCAGGTTGCTTATATAGGTCAATATTTTCATTTTTAAATTTGAATAACTTTATTTCATCCAAATCTTTTAAAATAGATCGGACATAATCTTTATGGTCAGTTGCAATAATTAATTCGCCCTCATCAGCTAACCGACCATGTATCATACTTAATGTTTCTCGATTAATAACCCTGCGTTTTTTTTGCTTATTTTTCGGCCACGGGTCGGGAAATAATATATAAACTGTTTGTAATGCGCCGCTCTCTATTATCTCCAGCGCGTTCCTTGCATCATCAGGATAAAGCAAAATATTTTTTAAATTAAGGTTTTCAATATCATCTAACACTCTGGTTACCCCATTTAAATAAGGCTCACAACCGATAAACAAAGTCTCAGGATTTTTTATTGCTTGTGCTAATATATGATCTCCGTTACCGAACCCGATTTCCAGCTTAACTTGCGTATAACTCTTTAGTACAGTTTCAAAATTTTCCTGATTAAATAATACTATAGGTAAAAATTGATCCAATAGCTCTTTTTGGTAAGGAGATAATTTTCTACTTATTCTTCGCGCAAATGATGACAGGTATTTTCTTTCTTTATTCATGCTAAGTATGATTTTATTTTTTCAATTAAATCTATTTTTTCCCAAGTAAAATGCCCCATCTCATCCGGCTTCCTACCGAAATGCCCATAGGTTGCAGTTTTAGAATATATAGGTTTATTTAAATCAAGGTGAATTCTTATACCTTTAGGAGTTAAATCCATTATTTGGGGGGCAGCAAGCGCTATTTCTCTATCTTTTACTTCGCCGGTTCCATAAGTATTAACATAAATTGAAACAGGGCGTGAAACTCCTATTGCATAAGAAATTTGAATTAAACATTTCTTAGCTACACCTGAGGCAACAATATTTTTTGCAAGGTAGCGCGCCGCATATGCAGCCGACCTATCAACTTTAGTCGGATCCTTGCCTGAAAATGCACCTCCGCCGTGCGGGGCAGCTCCACCGTAAGTATCTACTATAATCTTTCTTCCCGTAAGCCCTGCATCACTTTCAGGCCCCCCTATTACAAATTTGCCTGTCGGGTTCACGAGTAGCCTATCATACTCACACATCCACCCTTTAGGCAGCGTGGCTTCAACATAAGGATAAATTATTTCTTTAACTTTCGCTTGGGTGAGACTTGCATGATGTTGGATTGAAACCACAACATCGGTTGCTTTAAGCGGTAATCCTTCTTCGTCATATAGTAAAGTAACTTGACTTTTTGCATCTGAATATAAGCCTTGTATTTTTCCTAACTTCCGTGCAACTGAGATATTCTCTAAAATCCTATGCGCATAAATAATAGGAGCAGGCATTAAATCCTCCGTTTCCCCGCAAGCATACCCAAACATCAGCCCTTGATCTCCTGCACCTTCTTCCTTTTCTTTTGAACTATCAACCCCTAAAGCTATATCAGGTGATTGCCTTCCGATAAAATTTAAAACTTTTACCGTTTTCCAATGAAAATTATCTTGTTCATAACCTATTTCTTTTATCTTATTTCTCACTACCCGTTCAATCTCTTCCCTCGAAAGTAAGTGCGTCGAACTGATTTCTCCGCCCAGTATAACATGGTTCGGTACCACCATAGTTTCACATGCCACTCTGGCATTCGGGTCAGATTCAATAAAAGTATCGAGAATGGAATCGGATATCTGGTCGCAAACTTTATCCGGATGCCCTTCAGCTACTGATTCACTGGTAAATAGGTAACTGTTTCTTTTTAGTCCCATATGCATTTACATCTATTTATTACGTTCAACAATAAAGTATGCAAGCTCCTTTAACAAATTAGCTTTGCCATCAAATATGTTCAAATGCTCAATTGCCTGTTTAGCTAAAACCAGCGCATGCTCCTTTGCTTTCTCTATTCCTATGCATGAAACTAAAGTTGCTTTCCCTTGAGATTTATCTTTTCTGACACTTTTTCCGGTTTCTTCCCTTGTGCCTTCGGCATCTAACAGATCATCGGTAATTTGGAAGGCTATACCTATATTATTTGCATAGGCCCTTAAAGCATTCCTTAAATTTTTTGAAGCTTTGCCTAAAATTGCACCAGCTTCACAGGAAACAGCAAACAATGCTCCGGTTTTCATGCGCTGTAACCGCACAACCTCGGAAAATTCTAGGGTATTATGCTGAGCTAATAAATCCATCATTTGTCCGCCGACCATGCCCCTATAACCAGATGCAATAGCTATTTTAGATATCAACTCAGTTCTAACTCCCGGGTCAGAATGGGTTGATTCATGTGCAAGCATTTCAAAAGCAAGAGTAAGAAGCGCATCCCCGGTTAAAATAGCGGTAGCTTCATCAAATTTTTTATGGCAGCTCGGTTGCCCCCTTCTAAAGTCATCATTATCCATTGCCGGTAGATCATCATGCACTAGTGAGTAAGCATGGATAAACTCAATTGCAACTGCTGTCTTTAACGCACAATCAAGAGAAACCCCAAAAGCATTTGAAGTTGCCACCACCAAGTAAGGCCTAATTCTTTTTCCCGGAGAAAGAGCAACATATCTTAATGCTTTGAACAATTGATCCTCAATTAACCCGCTGGGCTCAGGGAGCAATTCATCCATTATTGCGTGAAGTTGTTCCGCAGTGCTTTCAATGGATTTTTCAAGCATTTCTCTACCCACAGGCTTACCTTTAAAATAATTAGTAATTGTGTGCCTTTATAACACTTTAATAAGATTATTTACACCTAAATTTGCTAAATAATTTTTAGCCTATTTGCTTAGCTATATTTATCCATGCCTCTTCGGGTAAAATGCTCACCCCAAGCTTTTTAGCATTTTCAAGCTTAGATCCCGCATCTTCTCCTGCAACAACAAAGTTTGTGCTCTTCGAGACTGATGAAGCAACCTTAGCCCCCATTCTTTCGGCAATTGCTTTTGCTTCACTGCGTGTCATATTTTTAAGGCTGCCGGTAAATACGAATGTTTTACCGCTGTATTCGTTCTCACCTGTTTTAGGAAAACTATAGCCCAAAACAGTAATATACTCCAAAAGCCTAGCAATCAAATTACTATTAAAATCATCTTTAAAGAAATGAATAATTTCTTTAGCCATCACCTCACCGATACCTTCGATATTGGTAAGTTCATCTTCAATATTTTCTACATTAAAAGCATTTAATAATAATTCTATATTACTGAAATGTGCGGCTAGAAGCTTAGCGGTAACTTCCCCCACATGCCTAATCCCTAGTGCGTAAATAAATCTATCTAAGGTAATGACACGTGACTTGTTTATAGCATTGAATAAGTTTTCGGAAGATTTTTTCCCCCACCCTTCTCTTCGCATTATTTTATGATCAGCTTTAATATCCCGCTCTTCAAGTGTAAATAAATCAATCGGATCAGCAACTAAGTTATCATGATAGAACTCTTCTATTTGCTTTTCTCCTAAGCCCTCGATATTAAAAGCATTACGAGAGACAAAATGCTTTAATTTCTCGATCACTTGCGCTTTACATTTTAACCCGCCTGAGCACCTTTTAGCAACTTCATCCGGATTTTTTACAACTTCACTTCCACATATCGGGCAGTAATCAGGTAGCCTGAATGCCTTCGTATCAGAAGGCCTATGATCTAAAATTACTTCAATTACTTGGGGTATAACATCCCCGGCTCTTTGCACTACTACAGTATCACCGATCCTAAAATCCTTACGAATAATCTCTTCTTCATTATGGAGCGTAGCTCTGGATACCAAAACCCCGCCTACATTCACCGGCTCCAGCTCGGCCACCGGAGTGAGCGTCCCCATTCTGCCGACTTGTATAATTATATTTTTTATTTTTGTTATCGCTTTTTCAGCTGAGAATTTATGAGCTATCGCCCACCTTGGCGCCCTACTTACTATTCCTAGCCTATTCTGCAAAACAAAATCATTAACTTTATAAACCACTCCATCTATATCATAATCAAGTGAACTGCGCTTAAATTGTATATCCTTATAATATTCTTCAATCTCCTCTACTGACCCAGCTACTTTAATATTGCTATTAATACAAAACCTTAAATCTTTAAGCTTGTTTAAAAGTTGATGCTGCGTACTTACTCCCCCTATATCTCCGCTCCAAATAAAATATCGCAAATTCCTTGATTTAGTAATGCTGCTATCGAGCTGCCTTAATGAACCTGCGGCGGCATTACGAGGATTTGCAAATATTTGTTTATTCGATTTTTCCTGAATCTCGTTAAGCTTAAGGAAATCACTCTTAAGCATATATACCTCACCTCTAACTTCAAAATCTTCCTTTAATTCCACCTGCTCAGGAAAGCTTATCACCTGCTTTAAGTTTTGGGTAATGTCCTCACCGAATTCTCCGTCTCCCCTGGTTGCACCCCTCACTAACTTTCCTTTTTCAAATACGGCGGCGAAAGATAAGCCGTCAATTTTGGGCTCACAACATAAATCAAGCGAATTATCTTCAGGTAGCCCTAAAAACCGATTAACTTTTGTAATAAATTCCTCTATATCCGTCATCTCGAAAGCATTAGCAAGTGAGAGCATAGGATATGTATGCTTAACTTTTTTAAATCTCCTATCCGGCTCAAAGCCGACCAGATCAAGCGTACTTTGTCCTCCTTGCCGCTTCAGCTCTTTTTCTAAAGCTTCCAGCCTCTTTCTTAATTCATCATATTTAGCATCTGAAATTTCAGGACTATTCAGATTATAATATAGGTAGTCGTGATGCCTGATTTCTTTTTGTAAATTAGCTATTTCTTCTGACAAACTTCTTTTCATTTACTTTACTAGAGCTTCAACTATATTTTCCATTTTCATTGTGCGGCGACCTTTTACTAAGATAACATCGCCTTCATTGACATATTTTTTGATAATTTCAGCCATTTGTTCGGAAGTATCAGTATGAGCTTCTTTCAGCTCTTTCGGTAATTCTTCATGCAAATGATTCATGTACGCACCAACCGTAAATACCTTATCGATTTTATTTTTAATAATGTCCTGAACTAATTCTTTATGGAAATTTGCTGAATTTACACCAAGTTCAGCCATATCACCAAGAACGGCAATAAGCCTTACACCCTTAGATTGATAATTACCTAAATTGCTAAGTGCGGCTTTAACTGCCACAGGGCTTGCATTATAAGATTCATCAAGTACGGTAATTTTTTTTAAATTATGGATTTCTCCTCTTCCTTTTACACTATGAAATTTTGAAAGATTATATGCCGCACAATCCACTTCGGCTCCCGCAATCTTAGTTGCGGCTAATACTGCGATACTATTATAAGCTAAGTGCTTTCCGGGGGCATTTATAGTATATTCGTATTCTCTGCCGAACAGCTCAGCCTTTATATGCGAAATACCGTTTTCCAACTTATAGCTTATCAAACGTGCCGGGGTTTTTTGTGTTTCGCTGAACCCAACTACATTAAGCTGTTTATTATGCGCCTTACTAACTAATATCTGGTGATAAGGGTTATCAAAATTTATAATTGCAAACCCGCCTGCTTGCATACTGTTAAATATTTCCGATTTAGCATCAGCTATGGCTGATACTGACTTAAAGAACTCTAAATGTACGGCTTCTACATTGGTGATGACTGCAATATCCGGAATTGCAAGCACAGTTAAGTCTGCTAATTCACCGGCATGATTCATACCCATTTCTATAATTGCATAATCACTATCTTCAGGTAGCTTAGATAGCGAAAGCGGTAAGCCTATATGATTATTATACGAGCCTTCAGTGGCAAATACATTTCCTTGATTTTCAAGAGCTATTTTTAACATTTCTTTAGTGCTGGTTTTTCCGACACTGCCGGTAATTCCGATTACTTTTCCTTTTAGTCTGCTGCGGGCAAACTTAGCCATTTTATTTAAAGCAACCATAGTATCTTTTACTACAACCACTTTTTTATTGTCATGCAGCAAATTATTATCAACGCCGCTTACGATTGCAAGTGATGCTCCTTTTTCTAATGCGTCAAATGCAAAATCATTGCCATCAAAATTTTCACCCTTAATTGCAATAAATATTTCCCCCCTCCGAATGGTTCTAGAATTTATAGAAACCCCACAAGCTGAAAATGAAACTTTTACTTCACAGCCTAAAGCTTGCTCCAGCGAAGTTTTATTCCAAATTATTTTTTCCTCTCCCTGAAAATTTTCATGAGCTTTATCAGCTAAAGAACTATTCATACTCAAGCCCTCAAACAAATTACTTTCCTACCGAATTTAGGGTCAAAACCCATATAAAGCAAGTATAAATAGCTAGTGCTTAAGATTACAAGTATACCTTTCTTAAGTAAAGAATGGGGAAAAACCCAAATACTATAATAACTGTATATAGTATATACTATATACTCAATTGCAGCTTCGATCTTTCCTCTTTTATTTCTTCAACCCAACTATTAAGCATTAACATAGAAGGATTGCGCACAAGTTTTTGTGAATGCCTATCAGGTATGGCATCCAGTATTTTTTCTTTTAATTCTTCAGGAATATAGACAGATAAATTATTATAACCTTTGGCATAGTCTTTATAATAAGGGTTCCCTTTCAACCCATTAGCAAAGCGCTGACCTATACCTTCTGTTAATGTCGATATCCCGTTTCTATAAGCAACTACCTTTTCAAGAAGATTTATCACATATAGCTCTCCTATTGCGGAAAACTTTTCTTTTTCGGTCTTTAGTAACTTAACATCAATGTGTGCACCGGCTTCTATTAAGCACTGCGCTATTTCCAGCTGTTTGATACATATATCAGCTACCCCCCTATTTTTTTTCTCAGCATATACTGTATATATCAAAGCTGTTTCATGATTATCATTTATCAGATCTATATTTGCACCTTTTCCCACAAGGTATTTCACTCTTTCTATGTCCCCATTAAGTGTAGCTATCATTAAAAGAGTGTGACTATTAACGTTTAGTAAATCTAAATTAGCACCTTTTTCAGTAAGATATTTCATTAATTCAAACCTTCTTTTCCCTAGAGCGAGTATTATGGGTGTATTAAGATCATGATTTTGTAAATTTACATTTGCCCCATACTCTATAAGAAGCTCTACCATCTCTAAATACCCTCCCTCTACAGCCAATGTTAAAGCTGTATCTCTTTCATAATCTCTTCTGAAATTTATATCTACACCGTCACTTAATAAAGCTTTTACTTTTACAAAATCCCCAGTTCCAGCCGCCTCGAGTAAAGCGATTGAATTTTGTTCAATCTTATCTTGCCATGCTACAACATCAAGACGTTGTGCGCCTGCTTTAACTAAGTATTCAGATATTTCTAATTTCCCATGCACCTCAGCAATTGTTAATGCAGTATCCCCATTAATATCTGATAAATTCATATTTGCTCCATGCTCTACAAGGCATCTTACTTCCTCAAAGTGCCCTTCGAGTGAAGCAATCATTAGCGCCGTCCAATAATAATTATTTTGTAAATCGGGATCTGCACCATGAGCTAAAAGGTACTTCACTACTTCTAAATTTCCTACTAAGGCAGCTCGCATTAACGCCGTGTCCCTATCACTGTCTCTTGAATTTATATCCACACCTTCATTTAACAAAGATTCTATCCTTGCAGTATTTCCAATTCTAGCTGCTTCGTGCAATGTGATTGATTCATTTTCTTGGCTATCGGTATTTTTCATAATTTTATATTTACCTGGTTTTTATGTAGTTAATATATAATTTAATATAAAATAAAGAAACAATTTATAATTTAAGCTTATATTAAGCTAGTTAAATATTTTCGATTAATCAAAATAATAGCTAATTGTGCTGTTGCAACATTCTATAGGTTGCTCATCTTTTTACTTTTGTAAATATATTGCATAAGTATTTAAAGATTATTTATAATTAGTTTAAAAACTATTCTGTATATTCCCACGCGTTTTCGATATGTGAAACTACTTTATTGCCTTCTAACAATATAAAATCGAACCTTACATTTTTATCATTAATACCGTTCTCAGCCAGATAGTAATTTGCCGCTTGAGATATCCTTTTGATTTGCTTATTTGATAAAACTTCATAGTGTTTTAGTTTGGTTCTCGCTTTAACTTCAGTAAATATAATAATGTCCTCATGACAAGCGATTATATCAATTTCTCCGTAAGCAGTTTTAAACCGTATTGATAAGATTTTATAACCCTTAGGTTTTAAATACTCGCATACCAACTCTTCTCCTTTTAAGCCGTATTGATAGGATTTTAGCATAATAATTAAAACTCGTTATCCTGATAAGTAAACGGAGAAGCTAAGTTTTCCGAAGTTTTCGGCTGCTCTTCTTTATTATTAAGCTGTGCAGCATAATCTCTAGCAACTTCCTCGCTAACCATTCCTTTAGAATAAAGAGCATTAATAGATTGATCCATTAGTACCATTCCTTGTTTACTGCCAATTTGCATTAAAGAAGAAACTTGGTAAAGCTTATTTTCTCTTATTAAATTTCTGATTGCCGAATTTGCAATCAAAACTTCATAAGCTGCTACCCGCTCATTGCCGTTAGGTTTAGGCAGTAACGCCTGTGAAATAATTCCTTCCAGAGAACTTGCAAGCATTGTCCTGATCATCGGTTTATCATTGGTCGGGAAAACATCCACTATCCTATCTATAGTTTTAGCGGCCGAGCTGGTATGCAATGTTCCGAAAACCAAATGTCCTGTTTCCGCGGCCGTAAGTGCAAGCTGAATGGTCTCCAAGTCTCTTAGCTCCCCTATCATTATTATATCCGGGTTTTCCCTCAATGCACTTTTGAGTGCTTTAGCAAATGAGTGAGTATTAGCGCCTACTTCCTTTTGGTTTATTAAACTTTTATTAGAAGTGAATTTATACTCTATCGGGTCTTCAATAGTTATGATATGTTTGCTGTATTGTGTATTAATATGCTCAATCATAGCTGCAAGTGTAGTACTTTTTCCGCTTCCGGTAGCACCAGTCACAACTACTAATCCTTTCTTAATTTTAGTAAACCTTTCAACTACTGCCGGCACCATTAATTCTTGCAGGTTCCTTATCTTGTCAGAGATTATCCTAATCGCAATACTTGGACCATTAATTGTGCTATAGATATTTGACCTATATCTAAATTTGTTGGATTCAATTGCAAAATCCAACTCTAAATCTTGTTTGAATATTTCAGCTTGCTGCTCATTAGCTATTGAGAAAAAGATCTTTTCTATATCTTCGGTAGTTAATTGACTTACATTCAGCTTTTGCATTACACCGCCGATTCTAACTATCGGAGGATAACCGCAAGCCAGATGCAGATCCGAAGCATTATGCTCCCTTGCGTAGGTAAGTAAGCTGTTTAAGTCCATAAAATTATCTCCCCCGTTCGAATATTATCTATCCGTTCCCTTTTGTTGTTAAAAATCTTGCTCTTTGTTTAATTATATTCAAGCTCTGCGGTAAAGCTTCACCTGAATCTCCTGCTTCAATAATTTCTTTATATAATTTCAATGCTGGTTTGTATTTACCAATCTTGTCATACATTACGGCAATATTATATTTATAAAGAATTTCCTGCGGTGAAATAATCATTGCTTTCCTAAGATAGCTTTCAGCTTTATCATATTCTCCCTGTCTTGCGTATATCATACCGATTTGTGCGAGCACCGGCGAATAATTCGGATTAGCTTTATTAAGTAGCATTAGTTCCTGCAAGCCTTTCTCCGGCGATTCTTCAGCAATTACCGCTAAAAAATTATGCAGCGCTTTCGGTTGATCCGGCTTGAGCTTCAGTACTTCTTTATAATAATACTTAGCCTCTTTAAATTGCCTTAATTTATGGTACATAATACCTAAACTATAAAGAATATTTATATTATCCGAATCATGTACAAGAGCTTTTTTATATAAAAAAATTGCTGATTCATAGTGTCCGGCTAAAGCAGCTCGGTAGCCTTTATTAATAATTTCAACCAGGGGTAGTTCAGCAGTTAATTGATTCTCAATCTTTATATTTAAATTAGTACTTTTAGAAGCGTTTCCTCCAAGATTAACCGGGACGGCAGGAGTAAACCCATAATTAATTTCCACTCCTTCTTTAGTAGGTATAGGCGGTTTAATAGCTTCCGCAATAGTATGAATCAGATCTTGTTCGGTTAAATTTTTATTAGTATTTTTAGGTATATTATTCGGCTCGATTATAACTTTAGAAGCTTTGTTATCGGCTACTTTTTTTATATCCTGGCTACTAAAAGCAAGATAAGGAAACAAAATACCTAAAATATATAACAATAATAAAACCAGCTTCTTATATTTATAAAGCATAATAGATACTTAATTGAAAAGTAATTTTTTTCTTAATACATATTAAGGTAATGATTTTTAGTTTAATTTTCAAACTATTTATCCATTCTTAAGTTATATTGTATTTCGTATATATTATGGCTTTTAGCTTATTGGACATAAGCTCTTCATAAACATATGAAGCATGCTTCATATGTTTTATTTATAAAAAGATTGCAATAATATTAAAAATTTATTACTAATTTGCCTAATGGCCGTAAGTTATATGGGCACTTAAGCTTTAAAAGCTTAGTTAAAAACTTTATTATCTGTAAAATGATTTTTAGGTAGCTGGAGCGATATATTTATAATTAGTGGTAGAACAGGGTTACATAATGCAATATTTTGATATAGATAAAACCATAGTTCTTATATTTTTGATGGCTACTTTAGTAATTGGAATAATTGCCGGCAAAGACCTCAAAAACATAAGAGAATATGCCATTGCCAATAAATCATTCGGTACACCAGTATTACTTATTACTTTGCTTGCAACGATGGTTGGGGGAGGCTCTACTACCGGAGATGTTGCTCAAATATTCGAGGATGGGATAGTTTATCTTTTAGCTATGATAGGACCGATAATAAGCGCCCTAATAATGGCTTATTATATCGCACCAAAATTTGATGGCAGATTTGACGGCATGATATCAGCAAGCGACCTGATAAAATACTTTTACGGAGTTAAGGCTGAAAAGTTTTCAGGGATTGCCGGATTCATAGCCTGCACTACATTACTTGCAATGCAATTAATCGCGCTTGGGCATTTGGCTGCAAATATTTTAAATATAAACTATACTTATGGAGTATTAATTACCAGCGGACTAATTATCGCTTACTCAACTTTCGGCGGAATTAAATCGATAACCGTGACTGCTATTCTCCAATTTGCAATGTTGATTATCATGGTACCGATCATTGCTAATGTGGCGACTAACCAAGTAGGAGGATTAGGTAAAGTTTTTAGCGGTATTGGAACCGAACCTCATATGCAAATTATAAATCACCCTAAATTCTATGAATATTTACTACTCGGGCTATTTTTCTCCTTACCTTTTAGTCTTTTCTTTCCTTCAATCATCCAGCGCTTTTTAATGGCACAAAATAATAAGCAAATCGCCCATATTACCTATGCATACGCTGTTTTGCAAATTGCCATGGTATTTATGGTAATTTGTATCGGCCTTTCCACATTAAAATTATATCCGAGTACTGAACCCCGAGTGCTGATACCCTCATTAATAAACGACTACCTTCCTCCTTTGATAAAAGGATTAGCAATTTCCGGTATGATAGCAGTTTTAATGTCCACCGCAGATTCATTTCTTAACTCCGCAGGTATACTAATCGCTCATAATGTAATGCCGCAAAAAGCCCTTAAGACTGAGCTCGGCAAACTTAATTTCATGAAGTTATGTACCTTAACGGCAGGTTTGTTGGCAATGATGATTGCCATGAGGAATTATAATATTATTAGCATATTAACATTAAGTTGTTCTCTTATACTCAGTATATTCGGCATACCTTTATTTTTCGGCATTTTAGGCTATAGGGTTTTAAAATCTTCTTTTTGGTTATGCAGCATTTGCTCTATAATTGCATCTATAGTAGCAAATAGCCTTAATATGGGGTCAGCAATTCCGATATTTACTGCTGCCCTAGGTTTTTTAGGTTATATCATCCCGCTTTTTATATTAAAACAAGGCTTAACAAAAGTTCTCTCGAATACGGAATCTCCTAAACAAGTTAGCACTGTAACCTATGAAAAAATGATTAAGATGATAGTTAAGCATTTACCTACTCCTAAGAATATATACAGGTATTCTAAAACCAAAGTAGAAAATTTTGGTGCTAATCATCTAATGTTCGGAATATTTTGTTGTGTTAACTACATCGTGCCTTACTTTATGTGGACTCATCAAAAACCGCTTAATTACTTTGTAATGCTTAGCTTAAGGTTAATTGCCGGGCTACTATGCGTCGGATTATTATTTAAAGAATATTGGCCTAAACGATTTAAGAAATATTTCCCCCTGTATTGGCACCTTACTCTTATGTATTGTTTGCCATTTGTAACTACCGTTATGTTTATTGTTATGAGTGCGGATGTTGAATGGCTGATCAACTTAACTTTAGCTATTATGTTGCTTGCAATGCTTGTCGATTGGACAAGTTTTATTATAATATTTCTCACCGGTGTATTACTGGGCTATCTATTTTATGAGGCGGCAATCGGTGCACCTATCCCTCAGGTTGATTTTGATACTGTTTATTTATCTATCTATGTTTGTGTTTTTGCTACATTAATAGGTTTATTATTTGCAAGACGTAAAGAAATTGATACGGAGGAAAAATTAGAGGTAATGCGTTTTTTCGGCGGCGCAATGGCACATGAAGTAAAAACTCCTCTTGCTGCTATTGATATGTGCGCTCAGCATATAGATATTACTTTATCAAGAATGATTTCAACTCTGGAATCCGGCTCATCCGGCAATTCTGTTTTAAAGGAATGTTCCGAACTTAAAGATTTAGCCTTAACCTTAAGAAAAATTAGCTCGCAAGGAATAAATACGGTAGGCAATCTACTAATGTCTTTGAAAAGCTCGGTGATCGCTGAAGATAAAAATGAGTATTATTTAATAGATTGCATAGACCATGTGTTGGTAGAGTTCGGGAGAGAATTTGCTAAGCTTGAAAATATAGATGTTAATATTCCCTGCAACTTCAAGTTTTACGGATCTATGCATTATATGGAGCAGGTTTTCCAAAACCTTTTTAATAATGCATATAAATACGGCGGAGAAAACGTAAATATTAAGATTTGGACTGAGGATAACAAATTGATTTTTGAGGATAATGGAAGAGGTATACCTAGCCAAGATTTACCATATATATTTGATAGGTTTTATACTAAAAGTAAAGATGGCACAGGAATCGGATTAGCATTTTGTAGAATGGTTATGGAAGATATGGAAGGGGGTATCTACTGTAAATCAGAGCTAAATAAATATACTCAATTTACTTTAGAGTTTCCGAAGAAGCTCAAAAATGAAGAACTAAAAGAAGAAGAGAAATCTATATTGGTAACTGCCGGTTAGCAGCATCAAGTAAAATGATTATTTTCGTCCGATAAAGATTGAAGAAGTCATAAAAATGTATTATATTTATAATTGTCAGCAATGACTATGGTAATAAATGTCGCTTATAATAGGCGTTTTGGACTCGGGGGCGGTACCCGACGCCTCCACCATTAAAAAATTATGGGGGCGAACTAGCTTCGACAGGCGTTAAAAAAAGTAGATTTTACCCGGTATGATACCACCGATTATGGGTCAAAATAGTAAATGCAAACGATAATTTTGCTAGCAATGAAAGATTCGCTCCTATGGCTCTAGCAGCTTAAGTGTGAATTAATCATTAGCGGTTTGGGGGCTACCGGGCAACAGAAAGCCCCTTCTTTTAACTATTAATAGGATAAAAGTGAAGAAATACGATAGCGATAATATCTTTGCTAGAATTATAAGAAATGAGATTCCTTGTAATAAGATTTATGAAGATAATAATATAATTGCTTTCCATGACCTTAATCCGGCTGCTCCACTTCATATTTTAGTAATTCCGAAGGGAGAATATACTTCCTATGATGATTTCATTCTAAAAGCCTCCGAGCAGGAAATTGCACATTTTTTTAAAATGGTTAGAACCCTTACACATGATTTCAACCTTGCTGAAAGCGGATACAGATTAATTACCAACCATGGTAGTGACGGAATGCAAACCATACCTCATTTTCATCTACATATATTGGGCAAAACTAAGCTTGGTGCATTAGTTGCTGATGATCAATATCACAAAGATTCATAAATGCTGAAGCAAATAAAATATTTATCGGAAGCTTTACTTGCTTGCATATACTTTCTGGTTTGCTACTTATTGCCTCTGGAAGTTGCATCTTCCTTAAGCGGTAAATTACTTGAAATAATAGGATGTCTATTTAAAGCGAACAAGGTAGCTTATAAAAACCTTACCTTATGTTTTCCGAACCTTAGCGAGCAAGAGAAACATAAAATAATAAAAAAAATGTGGAATAATTTAGGGAGAGTGATTGGTGAGATTCCTCACTGGCAAACCATGTCTTCAAAAAAGTTTACCGAGCAGGTAACCATATGCGATTATTCAAACGGAGGCTTTCAAAAGGTCAAAAGTGCACTTTTTCTTTCCGCCCATTATGGTAATTGGGAAATTTTTCCGCGTTTCTTGAAGGAAAATAATTTAAATCTTTCACTGGTTTATCGGCCGGCTAATAATCCTTTTGTAGATTATATAATTAGCAGAGCGCGCCACAAGCATGGAATACTTTTAATAAAAAAAGGGATCGGCGGTATACGCAAAATTATGGAGAGCTTAAAATTAGGGCACTTAATCGGCATGCTGGTTGATCAGAAGACTAATGACGGCATTGAAGTACCTTTTTTTAATCTTCCCGCCCGAACTACTTCGGCTCCGGCGAATCTGGCTTTAAAGTTTAATATCCCGATTTACCTTGCTTGCGTTACACGTATTAGGGGAGCGCAATATAAAATTGAAATTTTCCCGGCTATAATTGCAAGTACAGAAGAAAATACTCATTCCATTACGAGTAGAATTAACCTAAAAATGGAACAATGGATTAGAAAAGACCCGACCCAATGGTTTTGGGTTCATAAACGCTGGGATAAGAAACTTTATTATGATTGATAAAAGATAATGATTCCTGCAAAAGCCTTAAGTTTTAGTAATTAATATCTGTTATGCTCTTCCTCTATCAGGTTGTTTTTGTACTAATTCTCCGGCTTTTTCCATTACTTTACACATAGATTCAAGTTGGCTAACCCCGTCTCTTGTCACCTCGCCTTTACTATATTTTATGCCCTCATTAACTGCCCAAGTAGCTAACCCACCTACAACCCCGGCTACCATAGGTCCTTCTATAGCAAGAATAAGCCCTGCGACAAGGCCTGCACCCGGTACAAGAACCGCAAGCGCGACTCCGGCCGCAATTGCAGCTGCGGCAGCAACGACGGTTACTATAGTCCCCACAGCTATTGCTATTTTAGATTGCAGGTCTTTTTTAGCCGAATCAATACCCTTTCCTTGTTCTATACTTGCTGCTAAATTATCTACACAAGAATTAATAATATTATCCAGCTCTCTAGAATTTTTATTTAACTTATCCTCTAAAAGGTTAGCAGCCTTAATTTTTTCTTGTAACTCTTGCGGGATATTTTGAGAAGCATGTTGGTTATTATCTCCTTTCGAGTCTTGTTGTGGGTTTTTCAAGCTTTCTATAGCAGAAACTATAAAAAAAGGACTAGCTTTATTAGCAGGATCGAATTTAACTTCTAATGGAACATCTAAATTTGAAAAGTATTCACCAACCTTTTCAGCAAGTTCTATTTTTAATTTGTTTTTTACATTATTCTTTATATCTTCAGGAATGTTTGCTTTCGTATTTGATCTATCTTTTTTCAGCTGTTCAATGATATCCTCAATTCTATCTTCTAAACCTTCTTTAAATTTTTCCGTAGCTTTTTTAACTTTTTCTTTTTCTAAAAATTTTGTATTGCTGCGGCTAGTTTGGCTTGGTTCAGTTGGAAAAAAAAACATATCTACTTTCTCAATATAACAATAATTATTATATAATAGTATATAAAAGTTAATTTTTAGTTAATTAAAAAAATGATATTATATATAATTATGCATTCTATTTTTCTATACGCATATTTTATTTAGATTTGATATATTTATTCCAATAATATCTGATATTTTGCGTAGCTCTACCCAATATATTTGCTTGCGCTACATCTTCTTTTGCGACTAAATCCGTAGAAAAGAGCACTTGGTTATTCTCTTCAATTCTAAGTTGAGCGATTATATCTCCTTTCTTAATCGGAGCTTTTATAGGTGAATTATAAACCACCTTAGTAGTTTGTTTATTCTTTTTACCGATAATTTTCGGTAATACTACTTCTATATCTTTTGCAGCAACTGCTGCTAGTTCATTTTGCTTACCGTACCAAACATCTACCACTGTTACTTCTTCATCAGCACTAAATAGTTTTTTATTAAAGAAATTACTGAAACCATAGCTTAATAGCTTATCAGCTTCCCTTATTCTTTCCTTTTCACTGTTTAAGCCGTTTACAACTGCAATTAATCTTCTGCCGTCCCGCTTTGCCGATACCACCACACCGAACCCACCTGCATCGGTATGGCCGGTTTTCAACCCGTCTACCCCTTTCTTACCTAATAAGGTATTTTTATTATATTGATGAATATTATTATACTTAAATTCAGCCTCTGAAAAATAATTGTAATACTCAGGGAAATCTTTAACTATAGCTGCCGCGAGAACAGCAATATCTTTTGCTGTTGAGTAATGCTCTTCATGAGGCAAGCCTGAAGCATTCTTAAAGTTACTTCTATGCATCCCGATCTGCTTGGCATGCTCATTCATGCTTTCAGCGAATATGCTTTCCTCACCGTGTATACCTTCCGCCAATACCTTAGATGCATCATTGCCGGATTGGACAATCACTCCTCTTAATAAATCTTCAACCCTAACTTTAGAATTTAAATTCACGAACATTTTTGTTCCGCCTGTTCTCCAAGCATTCTCACTTACTAAAAATTCATCATGAAGGTCGATATTATTTTCTTTTAAGTTACTAAAAACTACATAAGCAGTCATAACCTTAGTCATAGAAGACGGAACCATTCTTTTTTCGCCATTTTTGTCAAACAAACATGTCCCTGTATTAAAGTCCATTAAATAAGCCTGTTTAGCACTGGTTTCAAAAGCATAAGCAGCATTATCAGCTAAAATTGTCGAAAAAATAATGACAAAATATCGAATATATGTTTTAAGATTAATCATTTCTTAACCTTTAAAGATTACTATCTATAATTAAAGAGATATATTAGCATTTTAAAAGGCGCATGCAATGAAAAGATGTTTTATTTTTATACTACTTCTACTACTAACTCAAGCAAATGCAAATGCCGATGAGCAGGATTTGAACCAAAGGTACGTGTATGTACCTCAGACAGAACTAAAATTAGTTAAAACTTTTCAGGATTGGGAAGTTTATCATCAAGTTTCTAATAACACTACAAAATGCTATGCATTTGCGTCGCCTTATCGAACAAAAGCATTTGAAGGCGTGAGGGAAGCTCCCTATCTGATTATTTCATTTAAAGGGAAAAAGCAATATTCCATATCTTTAAACCCCGGATTTTTAATTGATAAAAACAATGAGATAATTTTAAAAACCAATAACCGTTCATACCTGCTTAATTCTGCCCTGCCTAATTATGCTTGGACTTATTCAAGCACGCAGGATAAGGCAATAATAGAAGATATGATTAAGGACGGGCGTAGCTTAAGTGTCAGAAGCTATAATGTTTCGGATGATACCGCTTTAGATTTTTATTCGCTGAAAGGAATGACTGAGGCATTAAAATATATGGAAGAAAACTGTTTAATTTTTTATAATTAATTATATTGGTGATAAAGAAGGGGGAATATATAATGTTCGGTGCTTTAAAAAGTTTAATAGTTACCATGGCGCTGCTTGCGGCGATTGCTTACGGCGCGATAATGAAACTAGATCAAAATGCTATATTAGCTCAAATAAATGCATTGGTGGCTAATTTACAAGGTAACTTTAAAGATATAAACCTTGATGAGCTGATCAGAAAATTTAAGCAAAGCACCCCTAAGTGAGCTTCTCCCAGTTATTACCATTAAATCCGTAAAAAGCTTTTTCCTCATAAACAAAGAAAAATGCCCCTGCTCTTGGTTCTATAAATTGCCAAGTATCTCGGTAGTATGCTATTCTATTTTCCTTCCCGCTCCATTCATCTTTTGCATCTTGTCCAACAATATATAAATAATGTTGTACCTCTTCCAGCGGCGGTGATGAAAGCTTAATACTCTTTATATATTTATTAAACAGCTTATCCAGTAATACGAAATTTTCATTAATAATAATTTCTTTTTGGGATTGGTTTTGTGAAAGTCTTAAAAAAGTAGAAGATTTATTATCCATAAATATAATTTTTAGATTGGTTTATCTGAATTATATTTAAGTAAACATGTTTACGGGAGTCCCTATATAAAAAAAGTGCGTCGTAAGGTTTATTACGAGCGCACTTTAGTGGTAGTTAAAAAAGATATATTAGAAATTATATCTTACACCAACGGTGATAGCATGAGCTTTAAGCTTGCTGGTTAGTGCTGCTGAATACCCTGGATTTGAATTGGTTACTAAAGATTCAGAAGTAGTTATTTTACCTAAATCATAATATTTATAGAGCCTAAATCTAAACAAACATTTTCATCCATTTTATAAGAAACACCTAAACCTAAATTCCAAGCAAAGTTAACTTTCTCAGCACCTTTATAATATTGGTTAGCATTAGTAACATTAAAATCTTTAGTCTTATTATGAGAAAAACCAATACCGGCGGTTACATATGGTGCAATACCGCTATAATTTCCGAAATCACCATAAACATTTAACATACCTACATTACTATGAAGGTTTTGCTTAACAGCTGCCGATCTGGCACCCTGGCTGAGTGTCTCAGAAAATTTGAAATTATGCATTCTGGAAAGAGTGAAATCTGCTCTCATGTTTTCATGAATTTTATACCCGAAACCTATCCCGTAGTGTGCACTATTATCAGGCTTTTTGTTACCATAATCCTCACCTTTTAGCTTAGTAGGCATAGACATACCTAGATCAAGTTTCAGATAGGGTGCATTGAGTTCAGCATTTGCTAAAAGCGGAGCTGAGACAATAGCTGCAAATGTTGCTAAGTTTACAATTTTCTTTTTCATATATATTTGTCCTTTTTTATTAAATTTATAATTATTGAATCAGTTCCTATTCTTTTAAATAAGAACTGATTTTATACTTATTATACCGGCAATGTGCAAAGGTCACTGCCGTCTATTGTCCAACCGGTAGCAAAATGGAAGCCATCAGCACCATCACAAGCAGCTTTACATGCAGTATATACACCAGCAGTTAGTTCTGTTTGAGTTGGGGTTCCATCACCTTGACATATCACTATTAATTGAGCTAAAGCCTCATTTACAGCGGCAGCATGCTGTGCAACTGTTGTAGCAGCTTTAAAATTCGCTGTATTAGCGGTATCTATTGTTTCGTAAGCATCAGCTTTAACCTTGTTATCTTCTAATTCAGTTCTTGCAGCTCCGGCTGTTGCAACATTAGTAATATCAGTTGTGAAGCCAATTGTTGCTTTATTAGTGTTAAGTACACCCACTGCATCAACTTTATCATTTTTAGCTTCCAACTCAACTCTTGCAGCTCCGGCTGTTGCAACATTAATAATATCAGTTGTGAAGCCAATAGTTGCTTTATTGGTGTTAAGCACACCCACTGCAGCAACTTTATCATTTTTAGCTTCCAACTCAACTCTTGCGTCTCCGGCGGTAGTTACATCAATAATATTTGCTGTAAAACCAATGGTTGCTTTATTGGTGTTAAGCACATCTACTGCAGCAGCTTGAACCTTGTTAGCTTCTAATTCAGTCCTCGCCGTTCCAGCTGTAGCTACATCAGTAATATCAGCACTAAAGCCTATTGTTGCTTTATTAGTGTTAAGTATGTTTAGTCCAGCTACTTTCGCATCGCGCGCTAATGCAGTAACATCTCCTGCAATAAGCTCACCCCCTGCAGTAGTCAACTGATCAAGAAAGCTAGCTGAATAGCCCCGCGCCGCTGCGTTTGTTGCCATGATATCAAGCTTAATTGGAGCTTCTGCATTTTTTTACCTTGATCCAATTTTTCAAATAATCCCATTATTTACCTCATAAATTTATGGTGGTTTATTAATCTCTATTTTCACTACATATATGTAGTAATCACCTACCTAAATTTATAAAGAGCAAAATTATTATGTCAACCATGTTAACAAAATATAAACCATTTCTTAACAATTTCTCTAAAATATTGGCACATATACCATAAGACTAAGCCGGTGCAGTAAAAAACAGCAAAAAGAATAATACACAGTTACATCTAGCATTATAAGCTAAATCTTTAAAATAAACGACTAGCTTTAAATCATACTTATTAATTATAATACTTAGCTAAAACTTAGGTTACAAACCGAATATCTATATACTTATAAAGCTAGCAGCTATAAAAATACTATTGCTACCTATTCATAAAAACACAATCAATCATAACATAACAGATTAACCGAACCAATTAACAAGAGGTATTTGCATGACACTAAATTTTTTACTTATAATTGCACTCATCAACAGCTGTATAGAACTTGAGATATCTGCACCGAGTTTTCCTGATATAGCGAAATATTTTATCGTCCCCGAATATAGAGTAGGGTTAACTATTACTTATAACTTATTTGCTTTTTGCTTAGCTTCATTAGTGTATGGGGCTTTATCCGATAACTTCGGGCGTAGGCGCATTATGCTGATCGGCAATGCCATCCTTACAATTGGTGCTGTTGCTTGTGTTTTTGCGCCATCAATAAATTGGCTACTTTTGTTTCGCTTTATTCAAGGAGCGGGAGCTGCAACTTCTGCAGTTGTTGTTTCAGCTATTATAGCTGATCTATATAATACAAATAAAGCGGCAAGGCTATATGGCATTATGAATGCCGTATTCACTACTCTCATGGCACTTTCCCCGGTTCTAGGCGGTTTTATTAATCAGGCAGTTAGTTGGCGCGGAAATTATGCAGCGGTTGCATTGATATGTATTATGTCATGGATATTATTATTACTTTTTTTACCGGAAACTAAAAAACAAAAGAAATCATTTAACTTAAACGCAACCCTTAATGATTTTAGAGCAATATTATCAAGCACTGTCTTTATCAGCACTGCTGTAATTCCAAGCTTGCTCTATGGCTGCTATATAGCATTTGTCGCAATCGCACCGTTTCTTTATATGAAAACTTTTAAGCTTGGTATTCTTACCTATACAATCCATCAAGGCATAATTGCCGCTGCGTTTGCCTTAACCAGTTTAATATCAGGTAACATCACGAATATGTTGGGAGTTAAAAAATCAATTTATTTGGGATTATTCTTGATTTCAATTAGCTCAACCATGATGCCTGCCGCCCCTTCGGAAAATTATCTTACTTTAATGATGGCTCTTTTTTGCATAGGCTTTGCTATTCTTTACCCACTCATCTTTGCCCGCTCAATAGAAATATTTCCTGATATTAAAGGCACAGCTTCCTCACTAATCATGAGTATAAGATATTTATTATGTTCCGCGGTTACTTGGCTAGCAAATTATATTTATAACGGAAGCCCCGTAAACCTCGGATTAATAATCTTAGTTTTAAGTATGGTTACAGTATTATTAACCGCCAACCTAATAAGAAAAAAATTATTTATAATTAAACTTCTATAGCATCAGGAAGAGCAGTTTCATCAATGCAAGCATAGTTAGCACTTATAATCTTCAGCTCTCTGCTTTTAGCGGTAAAAGTATTTTTTATCACCTGATCAATAAAATATACGCTACGCTTTAAGGATTGTACTGCACTTTTAGTTGAAAGATAATTACCTAAAAACAGCGCGGAGAATAAATCGCCGGTACCGCTGGGAGGGGTATTAAAATTATATTCTACTGTTCTTGTTACAAAAGTATGCACTTGATCCGACATAAAGATATATAAACCGCTCTCAGATAACTCTTTCAGATTTAAGCCTGTAATCACTACTATCTTTACCCCCCTATCATGAAAATATTCAGCTATATCTTTTAGATCTTTTGTAGTTTTTATTTTAATCCCTGAAAGAATTTCAGCTTCAAATTCATTCGGGGTTATAATATCAGCTTGTAGATTTGCTTTAAAAAATTCTAATACTTCAGGCTTCACATAACATGAGGTGTTACCAATTACGGGATCACAAAGATATAGAATATTTTCATTCTTAGATTTAAACTTTTTTACTATTTCAAATACTTCCGAGCATATTTCATGGCTACCCATATAGCCCGATAGTATAGCTTGGCAATCTTTGTCGGCACCTATGTCTTCTATCCCTCTGATAATGTTTCTAATATGATCTCTAGTAAATATCTCCCCTTGCCATTTTTTATAACCCGTATGGTTGGAGAATTGTACCGTGTTTATCGGCAGCACTTCATGCCCCATCGATTGCAGAGGGTACACTGCCGCTTTATTGCCTACATAGCCGTATGCCACATGTGATTGAATGGAGATGATGCTCATTTTAAAAGAAATATTAGTTTATAATTTAGAAGGAAAAATATCATATTTATTTAGGTAGTTAAATTAGTAATTATAAATACATTGAGCTTTCAAATGATTTATACCCTCTTTTTATCGCTTGTAACTTTATTAAGAGAATTAATAATAGTAAAAAATTGCTTTTTCTATCAAAACCTTGTAATTATCACCTTGCAAAATAATAAAAAACTTGCTATATCACTTAGATCTGTTCGGGGCATAGCGCAGCCTGGTAGCGCATCTGGTTTGGGACCAGAGGGTCGGGAGTTCGAATCTCTCTGCCCCGACCATGAATATTACTGTAGGAAATAGCCTTGCAAGACCAGTATATTAAACACAAAGAAAAGCCTGCTAAATTTATTACCAAATTTATAATATTAGAAGTAGTACTTTTTTTAATCTTAATCACCTGGTATATCAGCAATTTACAATCCATTAATTATTCCATAATAAAAGATAAATTAACTAATGCAGCTGAAAGCATTGAGGTAAGTTTTACCGATCCTTTTGATAATGCAAGAAGCATTATTTCATACATCGGAGAGCTAATCGTAAAATTCAATGCTGATGATAACCAAAAAATTTTAAATTTATTAGATACATTCCATGATCAATCCAGCGTTAAAGAATTAGTTACTTGGAGCGCAATAATTTGGAG
Source organism: Candidatus Jidaibacter acanthamoeba (assembly GCF_000815465.1). Classification (NCBI taxonomy): domain Bacteria; kingdom Pseudomonadati; phylum Pseudomonadota; class Alphaproteobacteria; order Rickettsiales; family Candidatus Midichloriaceae; genus Candidatus Jidaibacter; species Candidatus Jidaibacter acanthamoebae. The sequence continues at coordinate 24,759 of NZ_JSWE01000223.1, forward strand.
TGATAATGCTTTTAATATAAGGGTGGATTCCGGACTCGGCATTATGAAATCACCATATAAAAATATTTCTACTCGACATTTTCTCCCCGATACGGTTACTCAACCTTGGAAGCTGCGTATAGGATCTTATAAAACGGATATTGTCACGGGAACTAAAGTTATACCGTTCGGGATGGGTATAACCAATGAAGCAGGACAGTACCTGGGAACCATAACTTCAGGGTTTGAGCTATTTAAACTTGAACAGCACCTTTCGAATATCGAAATATATAATAAAAATATCAGTTTTTTTATTATTGATAAAGAAGGCAAGGTTATCATCAAGTCAAAGGGCAGTATCATATCGGAGAATTTAAATAATTTTATTAAAAAATTTATTAATTCAAAAAATTATAATCATCTTGATATTACGGCAATACCTTGGTCTAAAGATGCTGAAAGCATATTTATAACAAAACTTCGTAATTTAAAAAATTTTTATATAGTTGTAGTTTTCAATGAGATAATCTGGGATGAGTTACTACTTACCAGCTTTAAAAAGACCTTTTATAACCTTTCCTTAATTTTCTGCCTATGCATAATAATTCTTATTTTTGTTAATAAATTTGTAGTTCAACCTGTAATTGAATTGTCGGATGTAGCTGAAAAAATTTCCTCTAATGATCGTTTAGTTGAAATTAATGAATATACAACCAAAGAAATATCTCTTTTGGCAAGTAGTTTAAAAAAAGTGATTTTACAAAAAGCGGAATTAGTTGAAGCTAATGAGAAACTTGAGTTTTTACTTAAAAAACTTGAGGCAATGAATAAAACTAAATTAGATTTTATCAGAAATATTCAGCACGAACTCAGGACTCCCCTAAATCATATCATAGGTGGATGCGATGTACTCGGCTCAGAGTTTGCAGGCCCTATGCTTCCTGAATATTTTGAATATATTCAAATCATCCATCAATCCGGGCGGGACTTATTGGGAAAAATTAATAATATTATAGCAGTAGCGGATTTCGAATCAGGTAATGTCAAACTAAATGAGAGCAAATGTAGTATTAAGGAAATTATAGATAATGCACTTAATGCATTAATACCTAAAATCAAACAACATAAGCTAAATTTAAAGCTAGATATTCAACATAATTTACCATATATTTATCTGGATCCTGAAAAGATAAAAATTGTATTATTGAATTTTATTAATAATAGTATCGTGTTTAATAAACCGAATGGAGATATTCTGATTTCTGCTTTACAATCCGTCGCAGGTATTATTATCGAAATTTCCGATACAGGCCAAGGTATCCATGAAGATAATTTACATAAAATTACTGAAATGTTTTCTACCACCGGCGATGTATTAACTAAGGTTAAAAGCGGATTAGGACTAGGGTTGACTATAGCGCAAAGTATCCTAGATTTACATGATATAAAAATGGAGATTGAAAGCAAAGTTAACCAAGGCACAAAAATAAAAATATCAATTCCTAATATTAGATTAGAAAAACATTAAGTAAGGAAATATGCTATGTTTAAAGGGTTATTAACCGCACTTATAACCCCTTTTATAAAGGGTGAAGTTGATTATGAAAGTTTTGCAAGATTCTTAAGATGGCAGATTAAGTCTAAAGTACATGGGTTAGTTGTCTTAGGAAGCACGGGGGAAGGCGCAACTATTGGTGATGAAGAAAGGACGGCATTAATTAAGTTATCTCGCAAAGAGATTGATAATAGCGGCACAAAAATACCTTTAATCGTCGCGACCGGAAGTAATTCAACAATTAAAACCCTGCAATATACGGAAAAAGCAAAAGAGTTAGGCGCAGATGCAGCCCTAATAGTGTGCCCATATTATAACAAGCCTTCTCAACAAGGCATGTATGAACATTTTAAATATATAAACGATAGTATAAATTTACCGATTTTTGTTTATAATGTTCCGGGCCGTACTATTGTCAATATCAATAATGAAACCATAGCAAAATTAGCTGAACTGAAAAACATCGTAGGCATTAAAGATGCCACCGGGGATCTCTCCAGGCCGCTTAGTTTAAAAGCTATGCTAAGCGATAATGATTTTTTACAACTTTCGGGAGAGGATGCAACTTCAGCAGCATTTAATTTAAACGGTGGAAAAGGTTGCATTTCAATTATCGGCAATATTTTTCCTGAGGCAATGTCTAATATCCAAAACTTAACCTTAAGCGGGCAGTATGCCGAAGCGGTAAAAGAGCTGGAGAAATACCAAAAAATTATAGATTTAATGTATTGTGAGACTAACCCTATACCGGTTAAATATGCTGCTTTCAGGATGGGGCTGATTTCGACTCCGGAATTAAGGCTACCGCTTCTTACACTCACTCATCCTAATTGTATCAAGATTGATAATGAGCTTAAAGCCTTAGGGGTAATTTAATGGTTATAAGCCCGCTTAGAAATAATAAAATTTATGGTCATCAAGAAGCTAAACAGCTTTTCCTGGATTCATTTCAAAATAAAAGATTACATCACTCATGGCTGATTACCGGAGAAAAAGGGATAGGTAAAGCAACTCTTACTTACCATTTTGCAAAATTTCTACTTCAACACCCGCTGTATCAACCGAAAAATCTGGAGATTTCTACCCGAAACTCGGTTATTAAAAAGATAGAAGGATTAACCCATCCTGACTTAATCATAATTGATGCTGAAATAAAAGACGGAGAACCTCGAAAACAGCCGACTATTACCATTGAAGAAGTCAGAGGGGTAATACAATTTTTAAGGCTAACCGCAAGTGAATCAAAATATAAGGTTGTAGTTATTGACGGCGCGGATTATATGAACATTAGTGCCTCAAATGCTATGCTTAAAATTTTAGAAGAACCTCCAAAAAATACAATTATTTTTTTAATTGCGAGTTCAGCATTTAAAATCCTCCCTACCATTCGCTCTCGCTGCCTTAACCTAAAACTTAAACCTTTATCATTTGAAGATTTTAAAACAGCATTGGAGCAAAACCTGGAAAATATTAGTCCGCAAGAAGCTGAAGAACTATATAATATCACAAGCGGCAATCTAAAACTTGCGGTTGAAATACATAGCGAGTACGGAATCAAATTTTTAAAAGAATTGGAACACTCTTTAAATAGTAATTCTATTATTGATATCTTAAAATTTGTCGAGAATATTAAAACAGGGCAGGAAAACTGGTCTTTAGTAAAATTCATGCTACTTAAATCAATAATAAACAAGATTAAATTATCATTAAATGACAGTAATTTAGAAGACAGGCTGAATTATTTTTTTGAATTACAGAAAAAGCTGATTGAGATGGAAACATTCCATCTTGATAAACAACATTTCATCCTTTCAACATTGAGTTAAATAAAATGCTAAACGGAAAACTGATAAAATTACTTTTAATTGTTATTATTGCAATCGCACTCGATCAAATCACCAAGCACCTGGTGCTCAATTTCTTTATTCACCATAATGGGACGCATGCTATAGAGGTAGGGTTATTCTTAAATATAGTGCTAGTTTGGAATCACGGAATTAGCTTTGGGATGTTTAATGATTTGGAGCAAAGCCAAATTATCTTAATCTTAGTTTCTCTTACTATAATTGCCGGACTAATCATATGGTTTATAAGATCTGATGATAATAAGCTTTTATTCCCTATTGCCCTGATTATCGGGGGAGCTTTAGGCAATATTATTGATAGGATTACATACGGAGCGGTTGTTGATTTTATAGATTTTTACTTTAAACAATATCATTACCCGGCATTTAACCTAGCTGATTCTTTTATTGTAATTGGAGTTTTAATTTTAATGGTGCAATCATTTCAGGAAAAAGAACAAAACCGATAGTTGTAAAAAAATTTACTTATTCTATTGCTAGTTACTTGTTAATAGTTTAAATATCTTTAAACTATGCTTAAATTTCATATTAGGCTTTTATTTCATGTTAACATTTAGAGATCCCGAAGTACGCATAGCTTCTGATGCTGCAATTTTATGGGCACTTTCCAATGATTATTATTGTTTCGCTTCAGCGGCCATAGCAAGCACCTCATACGGAATATTAAGCGGAATATACAGCACCTTTTCAAGTAATAACGGTAAGTTTGAAATATTACAAAATACAGCATTTATGACTATTGTTTTGGGAATAGACAAAGCTATAAAAGGCGGAGTTATTGATATAATTTTTCCAAAATTACTGGGTATGGCCATGGGCTTTTTAAGCGGTAATATACTAGATGCAGCTTATTCTCACATTCATGAGATTTCCTCAATTAAAGGCAGAGTAATTTTAACGACAGCCGGATTAGTAAAAGATTACTTCACATACGAGAAAGATGAAGTCCCCCCGGAAGCAAAGGATTATGCTGCATTCACTTTAGAATCCGTAGGATTTGAATTATACCCCCAATTATAAAGGCTTTAACCGTGTACATACTTAGATTCTAAATATTCAGTAAAATACCTGGGATTCAAACTTTCACCGGTGGAATTAACAAGCAATTGATCAGAGGAAAATAATTTCCCTTTCGAATGTATATTCATTTTTAACCAATCATAAATCGGTTTTAAATCACCCCGTCTAATCTGCTCATTCATTTCGGGGATGACTTTTTTAATTGAGTTCATTAATTGAGCCGCAGTAACCGCACCTAGCGTATAGCTTGGGAAGTACCCGAAAATCCCGCTATACCAATGCGTATCCTGCAAAACACCTAAAGCATCATGATCAGGGGTTAACCCGATAGTTTGCCTAAAGTAATCGTTCCAGGCGGCGGGTAAATCACCAACCTCCAGATCACCACCTATAAGCTGCTTCTCAAGTTCATAGCGCATTATTACATGCAGCGGGTAGGTAACTTCATCAGCATCAACTCTAATAAAAGAAGGCTCTACATATTTAACATATTTTGCAATATTATCTTGGCTGAATTTGGTTTTATCAACCGAAAAATACTTAATCAGCTTAGGGATAAGGTACTCAACAAATTCATCACTTCTTCCGATTTGCATCTCAGTAAGCAGAGACTGGCTTTCATGAATAGCCATTCCGAGGTTACGCCCGACGGGTTGATAGGCATATTCGAGAGGTAAATTTTTCTCATATAATGCATGTCCGGTTTCATGGATTATGCCTTGTAAAGCAATAAATGCATCATTTTCGTCATATCTCGTAGTAAGTCTTATATCATGAGGTATCCCTCCGCAAAAAGGGTGAGTGCTGGTATCGAGCCTTCCTTTATTAAAATCAAAACCGAAATCTTTCATGATCTCTATGCCTAACTGCTGCTGAAGTTCGATCGGGAAGTACCCGCCCAGTTTCGGCTTTTCGCCTTGAGTACTTCTTACTTTTTCAATAAATTGGGGTAAAAAGTTTTTAAGTTCGGAAAATATACTATCTATTTCTTCAACTTTTCTATTAGAATCATATTCATTTACTAATGCCTGATAAGGAGAAACTTTAAAATAATCCGCTTTCACAGCTGCAATCTTACGCACCGCTAATAATAGCTTTGCAAAATAAGGCTTAACTTCAATAAAAGATTTATTTTTTCGCGCCGAACGCCAAACCATCTCACATTCTTGCCTTAGTGAGGAATATTCTCTCATTAGGCTGTTATCCACGGAAGCATAGTCATCAAAGATTTTTTTTATCTCAAGCAAATTAGCTTTTTGCCAATCATTTAGTGAGCTCATATCCTCTAAAGCTTCAGTAATTTTTTCATTTATTAGTGAGCTACAAATTTTCTCATGAGCAAGTTTTATAAGATAAGATGACTGCTCGATTCTAGCACTCAACGACCCGATAGGCATTATCACTTCTTTATCCCAGCCGAGTATGTCTGAAATTTGATTTATAATTGAGATTTCTTTAAAATGATTTTCTAAAAAATTATATGCTTTCATGACTTTCGGGGTTGCATTTTATCTAAATTTATTTCTATATCAGTTAGGTTTACATTGTCCAGTTGTTTGATTTAAGTTAATTGTTGAATTAATAAATTCGGCAAATAGAAATGAAGTTCACCCCTAGTTCATTATTCGGAAGATTTTTGTTAATTATCATGCTCCCTATGGTGTTGCTGCAAGTAGTGATCACCATAATATTTTATGAAAGGCATTGGGAGAATGTCACCTCTCATATGCAAGATGCACTGGTTGGAGAAGTGGAAACAGTTTTAAACACCATAAACAGCACAAAATCAAATAATAAGAAGGCTTTAAATATACTAAGCCCCCTAGGTTTGGAGGTAAAATTTTTAACTAAGGAAACATTCCTACAAAATAAAAATAAGTTTTCTTCCAAGCAATTTGACCAAGACCTTTCAGAATTTAAAACAAAGCTGGAAAAGCTTAAAACCCAACCAAATTATATAAGCTATATTAGCAATAAATCATCAATTGTCATCGGCTATAAAATAAAAGAGAAACACATTGAAATAAGTTTTTCAAGCAAGCGGATAAAAAGCCCTACCACTTATATATTTATGCTATGGATGATAGGAGTTGCTTCACTGTTAATTATAATATCCCTCATCTTTATGCGAAACCAAATAAGATCGATTACTAAACTTGCAGAAGTCGCCGACCAATTCGGCAAAGGACATGATATAGAACTCTTTAAACCCTCAGGTGCTAAAGAAATCAGAACTGCCGGTAATGCATTTATAAAAATGAAACAAAGAATTGAGAGACAGATAAAATATCGGACTGAACTTCTAGCCCATATTTCACATGACTTGAGAACACCGCTTACTCGGTTAAAATTGCAGACTGCTATGCTGGATGATAAGGGAGTAGCTGAAGAAATAAGCCAAGATTTAAATGAAATGGAGCAAATGGTCATAAGTTATTTGGATTTTGCCAAAGGTGAGGGTAATGAAGAGGTGGTTGAAACAGAAATAATAGCTTTATTAAATAAAACATTAGCAAAGTTTAATGATGCCCGATTGGTTATCAATACTTCCGTTAATATGCAGCACATGCCTCTCCGCCCTAATGCATTCCAACGTGCGATTAATAATATAATTGAGAACGCTATTAAATATGCAAAGAGTAAAATAGAAGTAATAGTTTATAAGCTGGATGATAACCTCTATATCACAGTTGACGATGACGGCAAAGGTATAGAAGAGCAGGATAGAAAAATGGTTTTCAAACCATTCCAAAAAACCTCTAACAGCAAAGAGGGTTATGGACTTGGGCTTGCAATTGTAAAAAGTGTCGTTCAAGCGCATGGGGGAAAAATTAAACTTGCTCAAAGTCCTTATAATGGTTTAAGAATTATATTAATATTCCCTATTTAGTAATTATATGACTACTCGTATTTTATTAGTTCTTGACGGTTGGGGTTATAACCCTTCGCCGAAGTATAATGCGATTTTAGGCGCTGATACTCCTAATTACTCATATATATTACAAAATTATCCCCACTCTTTAATTGAAACAAGTGGCTTAGATGTCGGCTTACCTGAAGGGCAGATGGGTAACTCCGAGGTAGGTCACATGACTATAGGCAGCGGAAGAGTAATGTTCCAAGACTTACCTAAAATAAATCATGCGATTGAATCAAAACAATTAGAAGATAATGAAGCATTAAAGGAGCTGATTGCAACATTAAAAGAAAACGGTGGAACCTGCCACATAATCGGGCTTATATCTGACGGCGGAGTGCATTCGCATATTGATCATATAGTCGCTCTCAACAAAATACTCCGGAAACATAATATTAAAGTTTTAATCCATGCAATTACTGATGGTAGGGATACCCCTCCGAAATGCGCACAAGGTTATATAAATTTCATTACTCAAGCAGGGTTAGAAATTGCAAGTATAAGCGGAAGGTTCTATGCAATGGATAGAGATAAAAGATGGGATAGGATTGAACTTAGTTATAATGCTATAATTAAGGCACAAGCACCAAAATTTAATACTCCGCAGGAAGTTATTGAGCAAAGCTATACTCAGGATATATCCGATGAATTCATCATCCCCCACGTAGAAAACAACTACCAAGGGATAAAAGAAAATGATGCTATACTGATGGCAAACTTCCGTGCTGATAGAGTTAGACAAATTTTAACCGCATTAGTAGAAGAAGATTTTAAAGATTTTCCTCGTGGAAATAAAGTAAAACTAGCATCAGTAGTAGGAATGACTGAATATTCAGAGGAGCTAAACCGATATTTAAGCACTCTTTTTCCTGCTGAAAATATTACTTATACTTTAGGAGAAGTGATCTCAAAGCATGGAATGCGGCAACTAAGGATAGCGGAAACCGAGAAATATGCCCATGTTACATTTTTTTTAAGCGGCGGAAGAGAAGAGCCATTTGAAGGTGAAGAAAGAATTTTAGTTCCCTCTCCGAAAGTTAAAACTTATGATTTAGCGCCTCAAATGTCAGTATATGATGTAACTGATAAATTAATTGAGGCTATCAAAAGCAGATCTTACAACTTAATTTGCGTTAATTTTGCTAATGCTGATATGGTAGGTCATTCCGGTAATATTGAAGCTACAGTAAAAGCTATAGAAGCTATTGATGATTGCCTAGGTAAAATCCTAATCGTTATTCAAGAAACCGATTCGGAAATGTTAATTACAGCTGACCACGGTAACGCGGAATTAATGAAGAACCCGGATACCCTTGAACCGTTTACTTCTCATACTTTATTTAAAGTACCTTTAATTTACATCGGGGAAAAGAATATAAAGTTAAAAGACGGAGCATTATCTGATATAGCGCCTACGCTTTTGGAGTTGATTGACATAAGAAAACCTAAAGAAATGACCGGGAATTCTTTAATCACATTCTTTCCGTAAGTTATTTCAATATGTCATTGCTCGCTTGAGATTTTAGTTAATTACTTTAATAACTTATAAACTAATTGCTTCATCCCTTCCACAGCCGGTTGCCCGAAAGGATTTATATTATTCATCAGCCCTAAAACTATAGTTTCAATCATTGAGAACATCATCAAGGCTCCTAAACTTTTAGCAGAATCATCTAACATGGTGATTTGACGGGTAGGTATCTTATGTTCTGATAAAATATCCACAAACGCTTTATACTGAGCTAAAATCAAATCTTCTATAGTTTTATTAAATATCCCTTGAAACTCTACCGCCGGCAAATTAGGCGCTTTATATATCGCGAAGTTATAAAGAGAGAAAAATTTATCTTTAGAACCATCAAGGTATAGTTGCAGCTGGCTATGCTGATCTTCAGGGCCATGCGCGCACATCGGGGTAATTCCGAAGCCCTCTTTACCCAAGCTTTCAGCAATTATTTGCTTGTTCCATTCCAAAAAATTATGTAAAGACTTCGCATATGACATATTAATATGTATGCTATACTTATTTTCAACCATGTTAGTTAAAAAAGGCATCCCCTTAGCTATTAAGCTTTCCTCTCTGTTATAAAGAAAATCTCTAAGCACCTCTTCTCCCCCCTCACAAAATGCATGAGCATCTTGATTCATAAGCATTAAAGGTAGCAGGTTAATATTGGTAAACGAGGCAAACCTCCCGCCGATCTCTTCGTGTGGAAGAATAGTGCTGCCTAAATTTATAGCAATTTCTTTTAAGGTGCTATCCTTGAACCCAGTAATAAATATAAAATGTTTATTGATATTTTTTATCCCCTGCTGTTCAAAAATTTTGATTAATGTAAGGCATAGAGAGATTGTCTCAAGTGTTTCGCCGGATTTACTGATAATTAAAAATTTCGTTTGCTTAAGCTCAATCCTTTTAATAAATGACTGAAAATAAATCGGGTCTAAAGTATCCAGGTATTCTATATTTAAATCTGCATTTCGGTTAAATAAAGCAAAAGTTTTAGGGTTTAATATAGCCCCACCCATCCCGACCATTACTACTGTACGGCAATCTTCCTTGATTTGCCTTGCAATAGGCTCCAGCAAATTAGTTAAATTATAATAATAGCTTGAATTAAAGCTAAACAGCTTATAATCGGGAGCGCTATTATCTTTTATATAATGTAATACTTTTAAGAATTCTTCTCCTCTTTGAAAGCATTCCATATTGCTGCTAAGCTTTATATTCATATGTCCTTAACTATCTTTTTCGTTTGTAATTTATATCAATATTCTAAAGGGTCAAAGAGCTTTTTATATTGCTCAATAGCATATCTATCCGTCATGCCTGCTATATAATCTATTATAATCTCAGCTTTCTTTTGTTCATCACAATCAACCAGCTTCTCATACCAATCGGTCGGCATACAATTCGGATTTTTCATTAGGGTTTCAAATAAATTTTTCACCACATGAAAAGCTTTTACTTTAGTACGATTAACTTTATAATGACGGTAAATCCTTTCGAACAGAAATGCTTTTATTTTATCCTTTATCACTTCCATATCTTTTGAAAAAGCCGCAATCGGTTCATGCATGTTTCTAATATCCTCAGCTGAGTGAATGTTGTAAAAAGATATTCTTCTTTTAATCTCGGCAACTAAATCGGTAACCATTTGTTTTTTCAATCTTCTTAGTGCTTCACTTATCATCTTTGAAACAAAGAGGTTCGGGTAAGTAGATTCAAGCATAGTAAATATTTCACCCAATAGGTCTAAAGATTTAAGATCCGAAATGGTAATAAACCCTGCCCTATATCCGTCATCAATGTCATGATTTATATAAGCGATATCATCGGCAAGCGATGCAACCTGTGCTTCAAGTGAAGCAAAAGTTTCAAGTTTCAGATCAAATACTTTAGTTATGTCAGTATATATATTACTCAGTTTTTTAGGCTTACTGTATTTCCCGGTTAACGGACCGTTATGCTTGGCAATTCCTTCTAAAGTTTCCCAGGTTAAATTTAAACCATCAAATTCTGCATATCTTTGTTCAAGATAGGCTAGAATTTTTAAGGTTTGAGCATTATGGTCAAATCCACCGAATTCTTTTGCTACTTCCTGCAAGGCATCTTCACCTGCATGCCCGAAGGGTGGGTGGCCTAAATCATGAGCTAAAGCTATGCACTCGGTTAAATCTTCATTTAAGTTCAGCTCATATGCAATAGCTTTTGCAATTTGAGCGACTTCTAAGCTATGGGTTAATCGAGTTCTATAGTGGTCTCCCGCATAATTTATAAATACTTGAGTCTTGTACTCAAGCCTTCTGAAAGATATGGAATTTATTATACGGTTTCGGTCATTTTGGTATGGTAAAAGATATCCTTCATAGCTTTCTTTATGCCGTCTTCCCTGGCTATGCGCAATATCAACGGCATAACTTGCCAATCGTAAATTCTTCATATTATTGCTGTTTATCTGCTCCATCGCTTATCCGTATATACTCATTTCTTTCCCATTATACCCCATTTACTCCCAAAAAACACTATTATTCAATACAAAATTGTGTAATACTATTAATAAACACTAGTCATGCATAATATGGGAATTTTTATTTCTACTTATGTAAATAAGTTAGATGATAAGAACCGCCTTTCAGTTCCGGCTCCCTTCAGGAGCATAATTGAGACTGAGGGAAGTATGATTGTTTACGGGTATTGCTCATTTGTTAATAATGCTATTGAAGTTTGTACGGAAAAAAGAATGCGGGAGTTACAGGGATACATAGAAGATTTAGATATCTTTTCACTAGAGCGCGATGCGTTGGAAACTGCAATTTTAGGTGGTGCAGAGCTGCTTAACATTGATAGTAAAGGACGTATTGTTCTACCTGAGCGTTTAATTAAATTCGGCAATATAAAAAATGAAGCAGCTTTTGTAGGTAAGGGAAAAACATTTGAAATATGGCCGATTGAGGAATTTCTGGAGCATTCTAAAAAGTCAAGAGATTACGCTATCTCCAAAAAAATAACTTTAAAGCAAAAAAGAGGGGTGGAATAAATGCAGATTATAAACTCCTCAGAAACTTCAAAGCCTCATAAACCCGTATTGATAAAAGAGGTATTAGAAGCCCTTTCCCCTCAGGATGAAGGTATATATATCGATGCAACATTCGGAGCCGGCGGGTATACTAAAGAAATTTTAACTAATGCCGGCTGCAAGGTACATGGTATTGATAGAGATAGCAGTGTAGCAAAATTTGCAGATGATTTATCCAAGCAGTTTGAAGGACGTTTTAAATTTATAAACGGGGAATTCGGTAGTTTAGAAAATATTATACTCGACAATAATTTAGATAGAATTGACGGTATAGTGTTTGATATCGGAGTTTCTTCCATGCAACTGGATCAAGGCGAGCGAGGCTTCTCTTTTGCTAAAAATGCACCGCTTGATATGAGGATGGATCAAAATAGCGGCGGCATTACTGCTTACGACATAGTGAACAGCACTTCGGAACAGGATCTTGCTGATATAATTTTTAAATTCGGCGGTGAGAGAAAATCAAGAAAAATAGCTTATCTGATTAATAAAGCCCGCAGTATAAAACCTATCGAAACAACTTGTGAGCTGGCAGAGATAATTGCTCGCGGAAACGGTAGGTATGGCCATTCCATCCACCCTGCAACTAAAGCTTTTCAGGCATTAAGGATTGTTGTTAATGACGAACTTACTCAATTGGAAAATGCATTAATTGCTGCTGCTAAGTATATAGCTTTGGGTGGAAAAATATTAGTTATCACTTTCCATTCATTAGAAGATAAAATAGTTAAAGAATATTTTAATGAGTTATGTGGAAAACGTATTAATACCAATCGCCATCTACCTCAGATTGAATTTTATAACGAACCGAACTTCGAATTTGTATTTAAAGGAGCTTTAACCCCATCAAACGAAGAAGTATCAGGCAACCCCCGAGCCAGATCGGCCAAACTTAGAGCAATAAGGAGGATAAAATGATTAACGCCTTATTTAAGCCTTCAAGTTTGATCGGAATTCTAGCACTGATTTTAAGTTCAATATTGCTATTTGAAATTAAATATAGCGTACAAAAAATACGCAAAGAACTAAATTCAGTCGACAATGAAATAATTAAGACGAAAGAAGATATACATATTTTAAAAGCTGAATTATCCTATATTACTAAGCCGGAAAGTTTAGCTAAGCTTTCCAAAAAAAATTTAAACTTAGTATCCATAGATCCGACGAGGATTAAAAGTGTGCATTTAGGGGAAATAAACAAACTTTTTTTGGAAGAGGGGACGGAATAAAATGCAGCTTCGAACAAAGCAGCATAACCAGCAGATTACTGAGAGAGCTAAATCTGCAAATTATGAAAAAGCCATGGATATATGCCACAGTAGGCTAACTTTTGTTATCATATGCTTAACCTTATCTTTTTTAGCCTTAATTTCTCGACTTTTTTATTTAACTGGTTTTTCATCAATTGAAGATATAAAAATTACTTCAAGTAGAAAACCTTCTAAGGAATTTTTATTAAAGAGAGCTTCAATTACCGATAGAAACGGAGAGCTGCTTGCAACCAACATTACTACTGCTTCGTTGTATGCCAATCCCCGTTACCTGATTAACCCGGATGAGGCGGCAAGAAAACTCTCCGAAGCTTTACCAAGCTTAAAATATCAGGACTTAATAACTAAATTTAAATTAAATAAAAATTTTGCATGGGTAAAGAGACACCTCACACCTAAAGAGCAGCAAATCATTCATGATCTTGGAATTCCGGGTTTATATTTTACTAAAGATGAGAGGAGGGTCTACCCGCAAACTCACTTATTTGCTCATAGCGTCGGGTTTACTGATGTTGACGGTAACGGACTCTCAGGTATAGAAAAAACTTTTAATTACGATTTGGCCGAGTCGACTCAACTTCCCCTGGAACTCTCTCTTGATTTAAGAATACAAAATATAGTACGTGAAGAATTATTGCGTGCCATTGATTTAAATCAAGCCATAGGTGCTTCAGGCTTGGTTATGAATGTTAATAACGGAGAAGTTATTTCGATGGTAAGCCTACCGGATTTTAACCCTAATAGAACTGAAGGTACCAACGACAGACAAAGATTTAATCAAATTAGCCTAGGCTCCTATGAGATGGGATCGGTATTTAAGGTATTGACCACTGCCTCAGCCTTTGATTTAGGAAGGGTAAAAGTTAATGATGCTTTTAATGTCTCCGTTCCTTACAAGGTTGCAAATTTTAAAATCAATGACTATAAAGGTAAAGGTGGAGAGCTTTCCATACCTGAGATTTTAATGTATTCATCAAACATCGGTACCGCTCAAATAGCCTCTTATATCGGAGTTAAGGATCAGCAGGAATACATGCAGAGGTTCGGAGTTTTGGACAAGCTAAGCATTGAAATTCCTGAAGTATCCTCCCCTCGCTATCCGCCAAAAAAGAAATGGAATGAAGTAAGTATGGTCACGATCAGCTATGGGCACGGCATAGCAGTCACTCCGCTTCATTTGGCAAGAGCTATTGCAGCTTCCGTAAACGGCGGGGTGTTAGTACAACCTACTCTACTTAAACATCATGCGCCCAGAGACGAATACCCCAGAGTAATCGGAGAAGAAACCTCGCTACTTATGCGTAAGATGCTAAGGTTGGTAGTTACCGGCGGTTCAGGAAGAAGGGCTGAAGTACCCGGATATTTTTTAGGCGGAAAAAGTGGTACGGCCGAAAAAATCTGTGGTCGAGGTTATTGCAAAAATTCTAATTTATCTTTATTTGTTGCCGCATATCCGATCCATAAGCCTGAATATTTGGTTTTAGTCATGGTTGATGAAGCAAAACGCAATACTTACAATAACGGTATGCTCTCAGGCGGAGCCGTCTCCGCTCCGGTTGCAGGAGAGATTGTGAAAAGAATTTCTCCTATACTCGGCGTTCACCCCATTTTAGACAAGAGTGAAGAGATAAACGATATACTATCACTTGATTTCAGCCCTCGTCATCAAAAAATCAGTGCCAGGTAGTTAAACAATCATTTTTATATAAATTAATCTTTTGTTAACTTTTTTTCACTAATATCTGATAAAAAGAAGTCAGATGAAGGTTAATTAATGGCAAAAGATCAAAAGCATGGAGAGACATTATATAGATATAACTCTGATACTAAAAATAACGAGTTTGTCACTCAGTCTTCCCCTAATGCTGTTGAACCCGAGGTTTGGCAGTACAAGGACGCTAAAGGAGGCGGTGCTAATGAAGCCGGGGAATTAGGCGGCGTATATCAAAGTCTTAATCGAACCGCTTTATTTAAACAAGACCCGAATCCCGCTAAAAATATAGCTGAGTTTTTAGCTTCTCAAATGCACAGATCCACCCATCCCGAGCATCAGGCGGAAGTGTTTTTTGCTAAAGTTACGGATGAAGCAGGAAAACCGACTCATCCTTATATTGCTTCCATATTTTTTAATAATTACCAAGGAGATCTCTTTAAATACGCTTATACAAGCAAGGGCTTAATCCCGCCGGAAGATAGGCCGAAATTTATGGGAACGCAAAATGTATTAGTGAATACTTTCGGTATAGAAAATACAGCCGCTCTTATTAATGAGATTTTAAGTAGTTTGCCGGGTTTTGCCGAATCGGTAGTACCGAGGTTGCTAACCAATGATATGGATATGCATTCAGGAAACTTAGGAGTGGAAGTTGAAAACGGTATGGGAAAATTTGTCAGTATTGATTTCGGCGGCGCCAATGCTTCCCTTGAAGAAAAAATCCATCCGCATTCCCATACCAGACACATACCCGGCTTAGGGCCTACTAACCACTTTAGAGAATATGGCAGGAAATATAAAATTACCCCCGCCTTTGCGGCAGAATGCGATAAAGTAGCTAAGCATGATTACACTAAAACTATTGATGATGCTTTTGAAAAAATTGCCGAGTATAATAATTTTAAAGCAATTAAAGCATTCGGCAATCTCTTAGGTATGCCGACAAAACAACTACGTATTCCGGATACCGAGATAAATAAAGAGAAATTATTAGGAATTATTAAAGAGCATTACAAAGTTATTATAAAAGCCAGGCAAGAAGACTTAAGCAAATTCTCAGCCCAAATAAAAACTGATTTATGCTTAAAAAGTTATAAAGAAAACGGTGAGCTTTCATATGAAAACGTAGAAGGAGAAGATGTCACTTTAAAGCAGGTTATAAAAGAACATAAAGGATATTTTGAAGCTATATTGGGAGCTAATGAAAAATTAAAATTTAGAGATAATGATAATTCCAAAAATTATAAAGCTTTAAAAGAGACGGTATTAAGCACGGCAGAAGAGACTCTCGGCATAGAACGCAAGACAAATATAGCAGATATTTTGACCAAGACTTTTGATTCGGCAAATAATAAAGTAAGAGAAGTGTTAAGTAGCATAAAATTTATTCTCTTTCCTCCCCGGGACTATCCCAAGCAAGAAGGAATGTTTATTGATAATAATTTGAGTTTTAGCGATAATCCCGTTTATAAGCCGAAACCCGCTCAAAATGTAGAGCAGCCTAAGATTAACAGTGCACAACAATCTACCTATCAATCACAAGAAACGTATCCTCCTTTAACCGCTCAGAAAATTGAAACTTCAAAAAAGGTTACAGATAAATCTATAAAATCCAATTTATCGACTTCTCCATTTATGATTAAAAGCAATAATTCTTCCCCTTTAGCTACTACTGAGCTCACAACTGATCCAAAAGCATTTGAAAACAATCAACCCCTTAAGATAGAAGGCTTGAAAGATATTATAAGCAAAGTATGGAATAAAATAAAAAGTTTTACTCAAATAATAAAAGAAAAATTTATATCCGAAAATGATGATTCAAAAGGTAGATAGGTAATTTTTAATTGATGCCCTTAGCCATTAGAAAATTAGCAGCCGTCAACTAAAACAAAATTTTCAATACTATTAATCATTTATTAACTATTTTTGGAATATACTTATTTATGTAAGTTAAATTTATAAAAGATATAATTATGCCGGTTGAAAGAGATCCAATAGAAATGAAGAAAATTATTGATAAAATATGCAATCAAGTCTTTACAGATACATTAGATGAAATGATTAAACTTAAAGCATCTCGATCTCAGACATTCGGTGCTGAAACAATCCCCGAATGCACAAAGGAAGATAAAGAAAGCTTACTTGATAAAATGTATAAAAATATGACAAAAAGAGTTTATGAGGAAGGAGTTGATGGTAGAACTTTAGATCTTACCCCAATACATGAAGATGATCGTATAGAATTCAAGCCCAAGAGAATTGAAGAAGGTACAATGCTTGAATTACTTACTAAAATGGAAAAGAGCATCAACTCTTTTATGATAAAGAACAAACAAGAAAACAAAATTGATTTTAAAGAATATGCAATTCAGTCAACTCCTAGACAAGATTGTATTAAAGAGATTGGAATTCAAGATGAATTGAATAAATCCCCGTTAAGGAAATCTTTAGAAAATTTTATTGGTAAGTTAATTGATAAGGTTACTGGCAAAGATCGAGAACAGGAACGGGCTCAAACTAAGGATTTAACTAAGAGCGCAAAGGAAACAAGAGTGGACATAGGTAAGTTTACTCATAAAGTTATGAAAGATGAAGCAGCTGTTACAAGCTTGAGAAGATGAAGCAGCTGTTACAAGCTTGAGAAGATGACACACCAAAAATAATAGCTATTTTCGGTCTTATAAGCACGATAGGTTTTATATTTTTTTCCGACAAGGATTAAGAAAATTATAGATTTCTTTATTATAATGCTACAAGCCTTACTGATATACTTCCTACACTTAAAGACCACCAAGCACAGAAAGCTAAAGGGATATGGGGTGAAATAACTAGAGTTCGAGATTATTAAAAAGTTTTACTGAAACAATAAAAGAAAAATTTATCTCAGCAAATAATGATTCAAAAGGCAGATAGGTAATTTAAAGTGGTGCCCAGAATTGGAATCGAACCAACGACACAAGGATTTTCAATCCTTTGCTCTACCGACTGAGCTATCTGGGCTTATGAAATAGCCGCAAAGAAAATGGCGACCCCTGCGGGACTCGAACCCGCGTTGCCACCGTGAAAGGGTGGAGTCCTAACCGCTAGACGAAGGGGTCGCTGCATTTGCTTGTATATTCCTATACTGTTTGCTTTCTAAAAGCAAGTAATAATTTATAAAATCACCAAAAGGTCATTTATTTCTTAATTATAACATTTTCAAAAGCATAGTTGATAAACTTAGAATTAATGAAATAATAATTATATTTATGATAACACATTCTTATTTCCAAGATGCTTAACCACCGATCCTTAAAGATCACTTATACTGAGAAAACCCGAAATAGAAGAAGCATACAGCGGGAAGAATTTAATTATCACCCTTTAAGAACTGCCTATATCAAGAAAAATCAAAAGTTAAAAGTTTTATTAAAACATATGCTTTATGGTAGTGAAGAAGAAATAATTAATAGCCTGAAAACGATGCCTTTTTATGAATATATTTTGATCAAAGATGATATATATGAGGCTAATATAGTGTTATGGGCAGTTTTACGCCGACAGCTGAATGTTTTAAATTACTTGCTTCAAGAAGCACACCGTAATGACAAAATTATTTTAGACGCCGAGGATAAGGATAAAAATAACTGTTTTATATATGCAGCTTTCATAGGCAACCTACATTTAGTCAAAGCAATACTAAAGCTTAATCGTAATTATGTAGATTCAGTTAATATTTACGGAGAAAACGGGTTGATGGCTGCAATAGTAGGCGAAAACCCTGAAGTGGTCAGATATTTACTGAAAACTCATTGCAATCTTATTAACCTATCCGATAACGAAGGTTACAATGCTTTTTTAATTGCTGCTTATAAGAATAATGCGGAAGTAATGACCGAGCTATTAGCTATTAATCCCGAGCTTATTAATTCCGTTAGCACGGAGAATGAAAATGCTTTTATAATAAGAGAAAATATTAATACTGGGTTATTATTACTTAGCTATAATATTAAGACGCTTAAAATAAATAATACTTGTAATGTTAAAAAATGGTTAGCCTTATTAGGCTTATCCTCAAAGGAAGAGTTTGGTAATCTTCAACAACAGGTTAATGATATGGGTAGAAAATTAATATTTCTACACTTAAAAATTATTGAAGAAGTCTTAAGTGATTTATTACCCCCTGAGATTATAGAGCATATTGTATACTTTTTTTCTCACCCTCAAATTGCGGATATCTATCCTAATATTGCAATAGAATACCAATTAAAACCTAAATATCTTGAACTTTTAAAACAGCGTTGCGCTAGGGAAATATTGCAGGAATCTTATCCCGATTATAGTTTAATTTATTCGCCCGAAACAGATTATATCAAGGTACTCGAACAGAAAGTATACCAAGCCTTATATGAAAAAAACTTACCACCTCAGGATGATAATCAATTATTCCTACATATACCCTGTGCGGAAAAGAAACATTTATTGACTACTTATTATTATTTAAATGTTATTCCTCACCCCGTTCAGGTAATTTTTACCTGTGAAATAAAATTCCCACCTCCCAAGCATAATATAAGCACGATACCACAAAGATATAAAACACAGTTATTTACATCCGAACTTCCGAACAGAGGTTTAAAACACTTAGATAATTTACGCCGGGAAGGACATTGCCTGCAATAAATAAAGTATATTACTTCAATATGTATTTTATCGCTTTTCAACCCCCCATCTAAAGGTTGCGGATTTTTTATTTCGGTGTTAATTATTCTACATAAAAAATAATTAAGAGCATTTTTAATGTGTGGAATTATAGGCATAGTAAGTAATTATCAGGATGTAAGTGAAAGAGTATTACATTCAATCGCAAGATTAGAATATAGAGGTTATGATTCAGCCGGTATTGCCACAATATTTTCCAATGGCTTTAACCTGCTGAAATTAGCCGGCAAGGTAAAAGACCTTAAAGCGGCTTTTAAAAAGAATCCGACTCGCGGACGGATAGGTATAGGCCACACAAGGTGGGCTACTCACGGGGCTCCGTCATACGAAAATGCACATCCTATGGTAACTAAAGATATCGCCCTGGTTCATAACGGTATTATCGAAAATTATATGGAAATCAAGGAAGAGCTAAGGGAACAAAATTATAAGTTTAGCGGCGATACCGATACTGAAGTATTAGCAACTTTGATCCAATCTTATATTGACCGGAAACAGCCGCTCGACCGAGCAATAAGAAATGCAGCCGATCGTTGCCATGGCTTATATGCTTTTATTGTAATCAGTAGTCATGATCCGAACAGGATAATAGGGGTGAAGAAAGGTTTGCCGCTTGCAGTCGGAATAGGTGAAAATGAGATGTATTTCGGCTCGGATGCTTATGCCTTATTTCCGCTTACCAATAAGCTTATTTATTTAAATGATAATGAAATCGCTACCATTACCCCCCGCGAATACAAGGTTTGCGACATGAAGGGAAATGAACTGAATAAAGAAATTAAAAAAGTCTCAATCCAGGAAGTTTCCAGTAAAGAAGAATTTGAGCATTATATGCTTAAAGAGATTTATGAGCAACCGAGTGCGATTGCTCGCTGTTTTGATCACTATTATGATTCTAATAAGAAAGAGCTGTTATTTAAGGCAATGGACTTTAACTGGAATGAAGTTAAAAAGGTATATATAATTGCCTGTGGCACTTCATACTATGCCGGAGCAGTGGCAAAATATTGGCTTGAGCAAAAAACTAAAATCAATGTTGAAATTGATATAGCTTCGGAATTTCGTTACCGTGAACCGGTTTTAGATACTAAAGACGTATTTATTTTTATCTCCCAATCAGGCGAGACTGCCGATACTCTCGCTGCACTTAAAATGGTTAAGGAAAAAGGAATTAAGACATTTGCCATAGTAAACGTAGAAGAGAGCTCTATGGGTAACCTTGCTGATTTTGTTTTACCTATTTGCGCAGGGAGTGAAATAGGGGTTGCTTCTACTAAAGCATTTACATGCCAACTTATAGTATTATCTCTGCTTTCTCTCTATATCAGTTATGCGAAAGGTCTACTAAGCAATATAGAATTTGAAAAGGAGCTGTTAAAACTGCATGAAACTCCTAGTAAAGTTACGGAAACATTAAACTTGGATAGAAATGTTAAAACCCTGGCTGAGAGCATTCTTCATCTTAATAATATTATTTATATCGGCAGAGGTATTGCCTACCCTATAGCATTGGAAGGAGCATTAAAAATAAAAGAATTATCATATCTTCCTGCGCTCGGTATGCCGGCAGGGGAATTAAAGCATGGACCGATAGCCTTAATTGATAACAACACACCTGTTTGTGTAATCGCTCCAAATGATAAGCTATTTGCTAAAATAGCTTCCAACTTACAGGAAGCATACGCAAGAGGAGGTAAAATCATTTTATTCAGTGATAAGGGTGGTATAGAACAACTCAAAAACTTTTGTTTTATGACCGTTGAGTTGCCCGAAGCAGATGATTTTACCGCCCCCCTACTTTATACTATTCCGTTACAAATGCTTGCCTACCATTTTGCAGTGCTTAAAGGTAATGATGTAGATCAGCCCAGGAATTTAGCAAAATCAGTAACTGTAGAATAATAATTATAGGAGCTTAAGCGCATATACAGGCATTAAAGGTAACTATATCGGAAACAAAGCTAACCAGGAAACAAAGTAAATTAATAATTTATCAAATGTTGCTTAGCTGGGAGATTGATTAATAATATTAATTCAGCCTTATCCCACTAAAAGGCTTCATAATTATGATTTTTAGTATTATCATAACTATGAAAATAAGCAGTTTAAAGGTTCTAAATTTAAATGAACATGCAAAAAAAAATACATTAGCCACCCTCATTCAAGTGCTACTAAAATCAATTAACATTTTTCGCTTAAATTTTTGGCAGATCGGAATAATAGTAATTATTGTCTCAATGGTCTCTCACTTAGCTATTTACCCTGTTACCGAATATCTGACCGCATTTGCCAAGAACCCTGAAGCATTAAAGGAAGCTAAGTTTCTACCTATAATATTTACCGCCCTAACTATACTACTTAACCAAACTATGTTTGTAATCGCTATAACTTTAGTTGTTTTATCTAGACCACAAAATATTTTTCAATGCTTTGAAAGAATAAGAGCTTTTGTTAAAAACAAATTTATTACCCTTTATTTGGCTTGCACTCTAAAATCTATATTAATTAATATCGGTCTAACATTATATTTTTTTCCCGGGATTATCGTAGTAGTAGCATTTTCTATGGTGGAATTTATAATATTAATTGAAGGTAAGGGAATAAAAGAATCAATATATAAAAGTATTGAAATGGTTCGTCCGTTATTTTTCAAATTAGTAGTTTGTATTTCTTTATTTTACTTTATTTTATTCATAGTATTAGGTCTCCCTATTTACTTTAAAAGCGTAATTTATTTCGGCTTAATCGCACTTTATATAATTAACATGCTGGTTCTATATCTAAGACTTAAAGAGTAGCATTAATTTGCAGCTATAAGAGGAATGGTGGGACCTGTAGGACTTGAACCTACGACAACACCGTTATGAGCGGTGTGTTCTAACCAACTGAACTAAGGTCCCCTGGAAATTTAAAACCTATTTTATATCAATAAATATAGTAGTTGTCCAGATAGAATTAACATCAAATTAGCTTCTTACAAAACTCTATATAATTTCCCCCAAAAGCTTCCAGCTTAGCAATTTTAGTCTCATCTATATTGTATGCTTCCGAGATTGAGGCATATTCAGGCATTACCGCTGCTTTCAGATCAAACATTACTCCCCTCAACTGTATAATACCTCTGATTCCTCCTAAGCCCCCGGGGCTTGCAGCAACCAACCCTACCGGCTTTTTAGCGAAAGCTTCATACATGCTTTCATTCGGGTTTAACTTGCGAGATACCCAATCAATAACATTTTTCAATACTCCCGAAAAAGACCCGTTATATTCCGGAGAAGCAATTAGTATTGCATTAGCATTATGAATTTCTTTTTTAAATTCCTTTGTTTTTAAAGGCATTCCTTCATCTTCGATGTCCTGGTTAAATAACGGTATCTCATAATCATTTAAATCCAATATTTTAATCTCTACATCATATCCGGCAACCTTTTCGGCTATTATTTCTAAAATCTTTTTATTATAAGATTCTTTCCTTAAGCTTCCCGCAAAAGCAACAATTCTTAAATTTCCCATATCTTTATTTTCTACATAAGTTATTCATATATATTAAAGTATATCAACTATAAACTTTGCGTAAATTAAATACTTATTGTACCCTTATAATTATATAATACTAATAACTCATATATGTTTTTTTATAAGTATTGGAGTTTAAGAACAAAGATTTTAGTAGTAACGATTTTACCGTTTATTATTGCGGCATTGTTTGTGTTTATTTTTGTCACCGAAAAGCTCGGAGAATTTTCAAAAGATAAAGCAAAGAGCGAAACCTATAAATATACTTATTACCATGCCCATCAAATACAAAACCATCTTAATAACGTCAGCCATGTTATCAAGCATTTAAGCGGAGTAATCGGCGGCTTGTCTAATGCCGATATGCTTAATGATCATGCACTTAACTTTTTTCTCGATTATACGGTTAGTAATTTAGATAATGTTTATATGGCTTGGATAGTGTGGGATAAGGATAATCAGCAGCTTAGCAATCCCGCAGATAATAAAAATACAGGACGCACTCTCCTCAAAGCTAAAGATAATAAATTTATAAAAAACAAGTTACAGGACTATACACAAGAATACAAAAAGCAATATCACTTAGCTAATAAAAAAAATAATCATCTTTATATTGTAGTAAGAAATGAAGATAACCGCAATTTGGTCACTTTTTTTAAACCTCTGTATGATATGAACGAAGAATTCATAGCTCTGGTCGGGATTGATATTTATATATCAAGCATCCAAGATATTGTTAAACAAACAAAAATTTCAAATGATGAAGTGCTTTCACTTTCCACTGACCAAGGAATTTTTATTACAGGCATAAATATCGATAAAGAAAAATTTTATCATAAATCGGGTAAAGAAGATGAGGGGATGTATAAAGTAACTATTCCAATTATTATTGAAGGCTACCAAGGTAATTGGCTTTTTTCATTAGAAATTCCGACTAAAAAGATTAACCTGGAAGCATTAAAAATTATTAAAATTACGATAGCAATCTTTCTCATCTGCTTAAGCATAGCAATATTTCTTTCTTTCTATACTGCAAACCATTTAGTGCGTCCGCTCTCATACCTTACTAAAATCTTAACCAGTATTTCTCAAGGTAGGGTAGTTACTAATCTTGAAATACCTTCCATGCATAGATTTGATGAAATAGGGAAAATCGCCAGAGCTACCGAAGTATTTAAGGCTAATACCCAGGAATTAATTCAAGCCAAACAAAAAGCTGAGAGTGCCAACCATGCAAAAAGCGAATTTCTGGCTAATATGTCCCATGAGTTGCGTACGCCTATGCATGCAATTTTAAGTTATACAAAAATTATATTGGATCGTTACAATGAAGGGAAAGACCTATCGAAGCTAATAAAATATCTTGATAATATATATTCAAGCGGCAACAGATTACTTAAACTTCTTAACAACCTGCTGGACCTTTCCAAATTGGAAGCCGGCCAAATGAAAACCAAATTTGAAGCAGCTAATATTGTTGATATTATTAACAAGTCATTAAATGAGCTTTCTGCATTATTAGAAAATAAACAATTACATGTTTCATTTTCTAATAAATTATCAAATTCGGAAATAACTCTGGATACTGAACTTGTAATGCGGCTTATAATAAACTTGCTTTCAAATGCAATTAAATTTTCGCCCCCTAATTCTACCATAGAAATTAATATTGAAGATACTTTGTATGAACGAGAAAACAATGTTTACCCGGCAACACTTATTAGCATTAAAGACTACGGCACCGGGATCCCGGAAGGAGAGTTGGAACTGATTTTCCAAAAATTTAACCAAAGCAGTAAAACCAAGCAAAACAGTGGTGGAACCGGACTCGGCCTTGCAATATGCCTGGATATAACAAAAATACATAAGGGTAGGATTTGGGCGGAAAATACCCCTCAGGGCGGCGCTTTATTTAAAATCATTCTTCCGAGAGATTTAAGCGCAACAATAATTAATGATAATTTTATAGTTAAAACATAGGTAAGAGCAAAATGAGCGGAGATGAGAAAAAAATAAAAATTTTAGCAGTAGATGATGAAGAGTTCAATCTGGATATTTTATTGGAATACTTTGAAGAAGAGGGTTATGAAATACTTACTGCACAGGATGGGGTTAAAGCTTGGGAGATTCTAGAGAAAGAAGAAGTAAATCTGGTCGTACTTGACCGTATGATGCCTAATATGGACGGAATTTCACTGTTGAAAAGAATCAAAGCTACCGAAAGATTTAAAGCTACCCCGGTTATTATGCAAACAGCAGCAACTTCCGTAGAAGAAGTACGTGAAGGGGTAGAAGCAGGAGCATTTTATTATCTAAGTAAACCTTATCAAAAAGAGTTGTTGTTATCTATAGTAAGATCCGCCCTCGAAAGTGCAAAGAAATATTCTGCACTGGTTGATACCGTGAGCTTGAACTTAAGCGCCTTAAAACTTATAAAAAAAGCCGGTTTTGAATTCAGAAATTTGGAAGAAGTTAAATCTCTTTCCGCGCTAATTTCCAATAGCTGCCCTAAAGAACGCAATGTTTTGTGGGGTGTCACCGAATTAATGTTAAATGCTGTTGAACACGGGAATCTGGGAATTACTTATGAAGAAAAGAAAAGATACTTAATTGAAGGCGGATGGGTTGAAGAGATTAAGAGCAGGCTTCAGCGTGAAGAATATAAACATAAGGTTTGTAAGCTTGAATTTGAAAGAACCGATACCAAAATTACAATTACTATCATTGATCAAGGCACAGGCTTTGCCCCACAAAAATATATGGAAATCGACCCTAACAGAATTACCGACCCCAACGGAAGAGGGATCGCTCTTTCAAAGCAAATTAGTTTTGATAGTTTGGTTTATTCAAATAAAGGTAATAGCGTTTGTTGTAAGATTTTTTTATAATTTTATTCACAAAAATTCATTCTCTAATTAAATCTGGAAATAATAAATTTTGCATGTTAATAGTGTAAGGTAAAGGCCTGAGTGATTAGGAGATATCGGTTGATAGTTTATCTGCGTAATTTATGCCTCACATTACTTGCTGCTTATTTAAGCATTGCTGCAGTTATTCCAAATTCATTTTCCCAAACTTCAGAAGAAGATACCATCCCGAAAAACAAGCATATTAGAATCCTCTCTATTGACGGAGGCGGGATTAGAGGCATTATTCCAGCATTAATACTAAAAAATTTGGAATCCAGGCTAACGGAAGGACGCAACCTTACGGATTGTTTTGATATAATGACCGGCACTTCAACGGGAGGAATTATAGTTTTATTGCTAAATACCCCGGATGAGAGCGGTAAACCGAAGTATCAAGCCGATCACATATTTAAACTTTATTTGGAATTAGGTAACAAAGTATTTAAAAATTCAATTTGGCAAAATGTTAAAAGTGGTGCTGGCTGGTGGGGAGCTAAGTACTCGGAAAAGAATTTAGAACAATTATTAAGTAAATATTTTGGTAATACTCAGTTAAAGGATACTTTAAGTAATATAAGTATACCGGCTTATGAGATTGAAAGAGATCAGACTTTTTTCTTCCACACCCATAAAGCACGCAAAACAGAGGAAGGGAATTATTTACTTAAAGATATAGCACGCGCTACTTCCGCGGCACCCGGATATTTTAAACCCGCCCAAATTAATAATATACTAAAAACCTCTAATCATGTGTTTATTGATGGGGGCATATCAGTGAATAACCCTACCCTTTCCGCAGCTGTATATACTTCGGAAATTTACGGGATAAAAACTCCGTTTTTCATAGTGTCGTTAGGTACAGGTACCAATTATGGCGCTAAAGGCAAATATATCGCTCGTGAAAAGGTTGTAGATTCAGGCTTTTTAGGATGGGCAAAAAAGATTATTCCGACAATGATGTATGCTGTTAATGCGGTAACCGATTATGAAATGCGTTATACCTTTAATTATAACAATCCGCATACGGACTATTTCAGGTTTCAACCAATTATTGAGACTGAACATGGGGATTTAGATAATATATCTGAAGAAAATCTAAACGCTCTTAAACTATATGCTGAACGACTCATAAAAGATAATGAGCAAACTTTACAAGAAATCGCTGATGTTTTGAATGAAGATAGAAACATTTCTAATCATTAATTTCATATATTTCATAAACTAGGCAAGAAGACTATTATTAAACAAAAAGCAATATTTACACAAAAAAGATTTGACATATCCAAGATTAAAAAGATATTATAATGGCGTAACATATCTTTTTCTTAATCAATAAAAAGACTTAAGCCTATCAATCTTTAGGGGTACGCCTTATAAAAGCTCCCATTAGACTTATGACTTGGATTAAGCATGCTTAAGCATAAATTTTAATAGACTTAATGAGGATTATAATAATCTATGAAACATGATAAAGAAGTAGCATTAAACGAAGAGCTAATTTCTGACGATAATAAAATTACCCGAGAAGCAGAAAAAAAAGGATCATCTCCAAGACGCAGGCGAATTTTAAAAGCTGTTAATCCTAAACCGCAACAAGAAACTTTAAATGCTCCAGAAGAAGTAATAAAGAAACATGAAAATAAAGAGACCTTAGATAATACTTTAAATGAACCTAAAAATGATCAGTTAGAATTAGATAAAAAAGATAAAGCCCCTAATCAACAGTGCGCTGAAGAAGAGGCATTTGATAAGCAGGAACCCGAGCCTGAAATGACATTCCACCTTAAAGATCTAAAGAAAAAAGCTCCTGACGAGCTTCTGGATCTTGCGGAATCTTTAGAAGTTGAAAATCCGAGTAGCTTAGCAAAAAATGACCTTATCTTTGTTATCTTAAAACGTCTTGCTGATAGAGGCGGTGTAATGATAGGGGAAGGAGTGCTGGAAATTTTACAAGACGGATATGGATTTTTACGTTCATCTGAAAATAATTATGTTCCCGGTCCTGATGATATTTACGTATCGCCAAACCAAATCAGAAGATTAGGTATGCGAACCGGAGATACGGTAGTGGGTCCGGTAAGAGCGCCAAAAAAAGGTGAAAGATATTTTGCATTAATTAAAGTAAATACTGTGAATGCTTATGAAACCACAAGCATTCACCATAGAGTCCACTTTGAAGACCTTACCCCCCTCTATCCGGATGAAAAGATAAGGCTGGAAACTCATAAGCCGACAAAAGATTTAAGCTCAAGAGTAATTGAGATGGTAGCTCCGCTCGGGAAAGGTCAAAGGGCTTTAATAGTAGCTCCACCCAGAACCGGTAAAACTGTTTTACTACAAAACATTGCGCATGCAATCAGCGAAAACCATCCGGAAGTCGTATTAATCGTTCTTTTGATTGATGAAAGGCCGGAAGAAGTAACCGATATGGCAAGATCGGTAAAAGGGGAAGTTGTGAGCTCAACTTTTGATGAACCGTCTAATCGACACGTACAATTAGCAGAAATGGTAATTGAAAAAGCAAAAAGATTAGTTGAGCATAAGAAAGACGTAGTAATTCTCTTAGACTCGATTACAAGACTTGCACGTGCTTATAACAACGTTGCTCCTTCATCAGGGAAGGTTTTAAGCGGCGGGGTAGATTCTAATGCTTTACAAAGACCTAAAAGATTTTTCGGAGCGGCAAGAAACATTGAAGAAGGCGGGTCACTTACTATTATTGCAACTGCTCTTATTGAAACCGGCTCGAGAATGGATGAAGTTATTTTTGAAGAATTTAAAGGCACCGGCAACTCTGAAATTGTTCTTGATCGTAAAATTGCTGATAAACGTACTTTCCCGGCGATTGATATATCTAAGTCAGGCACCAGAAAAGAAGACTTGTTAGTTGATAAATCTACTCTCTCTAAGATGTGGGTATTAAGAAAAATATTAAATCCGATGGGTTCTACCGATGCTATTGAATTTCTAATCGGAAAGTTAAAATCAACTAAATCGAATGAAATGTTTTTTGAGCAAATGAATACTTATAATGGTAGCGGCGGTTCATCTCATTAATGATTTTTGCATAGAAAGCTAAAATGACACAACTGGAAGAAATTGCTTTTGCTAAGGTAAATTTATTTTTAAATGTTACCGGTCGAGATGAGCAGGGCTACCATCTTCTGGAAAGTTACTTTGCTCTGCTGAATTGCGGCGATATAATTGCAATTAAAGAATCTTTAGCCTTAAACTGCATTACTGAAAATGCTGAAATAAGGGAAGGAAACATTGCTTTAAAAGCTTTTGAAGCAATAGAGGCATATGTAGGCACCTTAAAACCGGTAGAAATACTGATTAAGAAAAAAATCCCGATTGCCGCAGGCATGGGCGGGGGCTCAAGTAATGCGGCAAGCACCATAAGGTTGGTAAATACTTTATATAACCTTAATCTAAGCATGAAGGAAATGGCGGATATTGCTTATAATGTAGGCGCTGATGTTCCATTCTTTATATATAATAATAGTGCTTTTGCTACAGGCAGAGGGGAAAAACTCCTACCCCTGAAACTTAATATTTCTTTACCCCTATTATTAGTTAAGCCTCCCGTCAACGTTAATACAAAAGAAGTTTATAAACTAAGCGTTAAATCTTTTACTCCTAATTTGGAGGAAATTAGCGCTAAATCCGCGATTGAGCAAATATATTACGGCAAAAATGATCTTACTGCACCTGCATTAATCATTGCCCCCCCGGTTTCGGTAACACTGGATATCGTCGCTAAACAAACGGGGTGTATAGTATCCAGAATGTCCGGAAGCGGCAGCACTTGTTTCGGTATTTTTTCAGATGAGGAAAAAGCTAAGCAGGCACTATATAATTTAAATAGAACTTATCCTAAGTTTTGGTGTCACTATCAATTGTTAGAGTTGTAAACAAAAAAAACTTTTCATATACTGGTTATATATCTCTTAAATATAGAAATTATGTATATTCATAAAAGCCAAGCAGAGCAAAAATTAATAAATATAATTAATAATCAGCATACCAAACAAAATGCCCGTATCGGTTTAATTTTTAACCTTGCCGGCCTTGAAGAACAACATAAAAATGAGGAGCATTTTAATATAGCGCTTAATGTTTTAAGGGATAAGCTAAGCACTTGTGTTGGAGATATAGTATCATTCGGGGATGGAGACATTTTCGTAATTTGCAACAATACAAATTTACAACAAATAGAAGAGGCAATTTTTCAAATGCGTTATTTATTTGTTGACGATCAATTAGCTTACCTAAGCCCCGGAATCGCAAACAATAACTTTTGCCAAATGTACGATCTTCAAAGTGACTGGAGTGATTTTTTCGCCAGATGTGAAGATAAAATAATACAGGCTCAAAACGATAATTTTGCATTTAATTTATCCACTGAAATAGAATCTGATATAGCAAATCTCTTAACCGGTTGTCTTGAAAATTCTTTGGCAGAAATAGATATGGAAAGTTATACTGATAACTCACCTATATGGATGCACTCTGACGATGATTCTTTTAAAATGGTTATTAGAGAAATTGAAATTAGTAAAAACCAGATAAGAAATGATTTAATCCATACGTTAGATTTCCTCAACAATCCCCATTTATTTAAATATTTATGTGATATTGTAGATATTAAACTTTTAATCCGATTAATCAATGAAGCTCAAGGAGAAGAAGGCATAGGCTGCCTTATAAACATTTCTCTTTCAACGCTTCAATCTGAGGAATTCGAACTCTTCGACTCCGCAATTGCTGAAGTATTTAAGAAAAATATTATAATTGCCTTTAACATAAGCGAAGTACTTGAAAATATTGATGAGTTTATGGATATTAAGAATAATCTGCAAAATTGTGGTTATAAAGTATGTTTAAATGATATCGATTATAAAATATTTTTACTTATTGAAGCAGAAATTTTTGGGTTCGATCTGATAAAATTAAAGTTTGATAAGATATTAATTGATCAGGAACAAGAAAAAGTTCTTAATTTATTATATAAAAAAATTGAGTCATTAAATTCTACGCATCTTATATTAACTAACTGTGATACTGAAGCCTTTGCGCTTGGAAAAGAGCTGGGAATCTATCTTTTTAAAGGTAAATTTTCCGAAGATGAGTAACTAAGTCATTCAGATTTACTATAAAGTATAAAAGGCATGCCTAAAACATAACTTTTATTCTTTGGGAAGGGAATACAAATATATCTATGGCTAGAAATTAAGTAATCTATCTTGATTATTTATAATTGATAGGTATATAAATAAATATTATAAGCCGAAGTAGCACAGGGGTAGTGCAACTGATTCGTAATCAGTAGGTCGGAGGTTCAAATCCTCTCTTCGGCACCAGGCAATATATAGGTTTAGTATATTGAGAGAACTTTGGATTTTCTTCGTTTTCTACATATTTTCTACACTATGCATAAAGAGAAATAGAGTTCATTTAAATATTAACCATACAATTCTTATACTTTCTTTAATTATTTTTTTGAATAATAGGTAATCAGCTCAGCTAAATAATTTAAAGATGCACTTTATAATACTGCACTCGCTTCAAATCCTGATCACTCCCTATGTATAGCCGTGTACCCAATATGTTGAGGAGAACTCTTTTATCTTGCCTTAAAGTAACAAATATGCTACCTCTCATTTTTTACCTTTCTCTATTTGTATCATCTTGTTGTTTACGCTTCAGTATTTCTTCCGGAGAAATTACATTTCGTGAACTTATTATTTTAGGGAAATTTAACTGTATACCAGGTACATTATTATTAATTTCCGGGCTTACATTTTCCTCAATATCCGGAGATGATCTAAACTCAGGCTCGCTAACATCTGCATCGCTACTACTATGGGTAGGGCTTAGCTCATTACCGATCATTTTTTCTGATGGTTGAAGATTATTAACTAAATCTTTTATAGCCACAAACATGCAACTTTTTAATACTATTTCTCCATTTGGAGTATTTTCTGTTAGTACTGAGAAAAGATCTTGACCATTTTCTAATATTAGTTTTTCCAAGATTTCTTGGTGCCCTCTTAATATTTGATATAATTCATAAATTTGCTTACTTTCTCTAATATTCCTAGCGCAAAAATCCTTAAACATGTTTAAACTTTCTCTTAAATCATAAAGTTGTTCCTGATTGAGCAATAAGCTTAGCTTTTCATAAGAAGGTAGGTAAATACCTGTAATTTCTTTAATGTACCAGGATATATCTTTATTAGGTAATCTCTTTATGTTAAGAGCCTCAATAAAATTTTTATTAATTTCTTCAATCGGTATTTCTACCTCTTCATCATTGACTTCCGGCAAGCTTACTTCATCTGCTGCTTCTATCTTTCTAGGACTAATTTTTAAAATATTACTTTTTAAATCCTTGGAAACTAGGTGTATGTAATTATACAGCTCCAAATTTAATGCTGAGATAACTGAAATTGGATTTTCAAATTTTTTAAGTTTGACTACATAACAATATTCACCTAATTTTTCTTTAATCTCCTCTTCACTATTAATATCAATACGTACTTCTGTTATTTTGTCAGCATCAATTTCCCTGTTTAAAGCTGCTTTTAGTTGTTCAATGTATTGATTTTTTTGATTTAATAATTTCTCTCCTATTATATGCGCTTTTTTAGCTTTAAACAAACCTTTAACTACTTGGTTTTCATATATTTCACTAACATATTTTTTTGCAAACTCTTTTCTAAGTTCTTTTATTGCGTTTTCGTAGCCTTTTTCTTCTTCTGAGGGTGTATAGAACTTAGGGACATCATAATGTTGAGCGAACTCTTCTTGGGTATCCATAACCTGCTCAGCCATAATCATCATGTTCTTAAGTGCAAATAATCCGCAACTTTTTAGAGGTTCCTCAAGTTGTTCTTGGATATCTGGTTGGATTTGTCTTATATTTATCTGCCATCCTAGCTTCAGCGGATAAGCCGCTCTAATCTCTTGTTCAAACTCTGCTCTTTTGTAGCCTAAAGAATCTTTGTATAATACTGTTAATGTTTTTTCGCCGCTTAAAAGATTAATTCCCGGAATAATACAAAAAGCTATCCAATGGACATTATTTGTATTATAAACTCCCACACCCACCTTCCCTACTTCAAGCTGAGATTGATAATCCCCTAAAATCTCCACAGCTGAGATAATTTTAGCTTTATTTCCTTTCCCTAATGTTCCGATAAACTTGATTCTGCTCTCTCTAGACAGTCCATGAATTAACTGTTTTGCAATATATTCAATATCGGAAGTTTGATATTCGTAATTTAGGTTATCATATTGATTAAATGCATTGTCACCCGCATGATGGTCTATTATACTTACTTGAGATATGTTTTCTTTTAAAATATGCTCAATATCAGCCTTTGAAATAACTCCTCCCGCTAATGCCATAAATATTGATTGAAGTAGTGTATCTTTTTTATTTTCTTCATGCTCAGCCATTATTGATATTTCATTTTCGCTAGGTTCCGGGCTAGTGGAATCAGGAGGGAACATAGAAGAATGTAATTCTCTTATCTTATTTAATCCTTCTTTCCTAAGTTTATTATACTCATCTTTTATCTCTTTATTTTTTGTCATAAAGAGTGGTGGGCTCCATTTATTATTAGCTTTAGCAATTTTATGGGAATCTCTATAATGCAACTCCAGTATATCTTGTTGATTAAGTTCATTTTCTTCAGGCGAACCTTCAGTTAATTTTAATTTTTTACCTTCGTTGATTTTTCTAGTTTGTACATTATTAAATGCTGCTATCGTTAAACTACAATCCGGGCAACATAGCTTTGAAATACCTATATAAAAGTCTCCTGTTACTCCTTTATCCACCAATCTTTGTGAAACTTGCATTTCTGCATGAGAATCCTTTCCGCCTGCACCTCCATGCGTATCAACTCATAACCATGCTCTGCTTGCTCATTTAAACTTACAGTATTACCATCAACCACCTTTCTTAAAAATTGCTTATATTTCTCACCCCTGTCACTGGATAAATTCAAAAATACATCGCTATTTTTAAAAGCTTCCAAAAGCGGGTCGAATAGAACTTCATGCTTTTCAGATAATTCTTTTTCAAGTTTTTTAAAATCTAATGCTAAACGAGATATAATAATCTGAGCACCTCCTAAAAAGGAACCGATTCTGGAATCAACCTGCTTTGGGTTTATTTTTATAATATCAGTTAAATCAATAATGCTTTTTTTTCTTATATCCATTGGATTATCCAAATCCAAAACCATACTTGTAAGTCTTTCTAAATATTGATTAAAGCTAGCTTGGTATGCTTTCTGAAGCTCACTTTGTACATATAAATTACAAACATTATGAAATAACTTTAACCTTTCATCACTTTTGGGCAGTTCACTTAAACCATTTTTAGCAATACCAGCAAAGTAAGCCATGACATTAAATATTAGCTTGTAATTTATGGTATCAACAGAGCTGGGTTTAGGTGTTAATATATTAGATGCAATAAGAAATCTCTCGCCATCAAAACATACTGCCGCACATGCACTGCTTCCTTTAAGCAACTTGCCAGAGAATCCAGCCTACGATCCTTTCTTGTAATAGTTCGTTTCACGGGCAGGTCTCCAATGCTTAATTCTTCTGCTTTTGGTGCTTTTTCTTGTTCAGTTCTTGGCTTTTTTGTGCTTAAAATCTCTGTACTGCCTTGATTTTCTTCTTCAATTTTTCTTTTGTTTTCTTTCATAAAAACTCTCTTGCATAAGTAACTTTTTAAAACAATTAAGGAATATAATTGATTAACGATATTTTACTTCTATATAATAAGAATTATATTTTATAAATTTATTATAACATATAATTATTAATAAACAGTTAATGAAAAATAATAAAGAAAATATATCTACTTCTAATAATACCCTAAATAGGAAAAGAGTACATTGGGGTGAAGATTCAATAAATAATGATGAAAAACCTAATATAAAAAAAAGAAGAAAATCTTCCTTGGAAGAAAGAGATAAATTTTTAGAGCAGCGTTATATCCAGGATATGAAGTTGGGGCATTATGAACGCTTAAAAGAAGGTTGGACAAGACTTGCTAATAAAACAAAAAAAGTCCT
This sequence comes from Candidatus Jidaibacter acanthamoeba, assembly GCF_000815465.1. Classification (NCBI taxonomy): domain Bacteria; kingdom Pseudomonadati; phylum Pseudomonadota; class Alphaproteobacteria; order Rickettsiales; family Candidatus Midichloriaceae; genus Candidatus Jidaibacter; species Candidatus Jidaibacter acanthamoebae. The sequence continues at coordinate 59,887 of NZ_JSWE01000223.1, forward strand.
GCATGCCAAAGCAAAATATGGCGAAGATAGTCCTGAAGTATTGCATGCAATTAAGAAAGGTACATCTAAACTTGCTTCAATTAACAAATTCAGTCTCTTTACATGGGCTGCAGCTAACAGTGATATTAAAGCAATGAAGCTTATTAAAGAAACTACAACTGATTATTATTTTAAACTGAATGTATATTATGAAAAATATCTGGCTTTCAAGATGTTTTTAACGGAACAAAGAGCAAATGAGGGCTTAGGAATTTATAATCGCCATGATTGTATCGAAGGTTTTAAAGTATTTTTAACTGTTACAGTTGAGCCTTTAATAGATATTATGATGATGCCGCATCGCAGCACCCCTAATATGAAAAGAGATTTTCTTGTAGCCCTTGAACAGTTAATAAGAGAAGGTGCTATAGAAAACCCAGGGATTGATGCCCTTGAAGGTTACAAAACTAAATTAGAACCAAACCAAGGTAATGCCTCTGATAAGATATGTTACCGAGCCGGAGTATTGAAGAGTTCGGAAGGTAGCAAAGTAATATTAAAAGAAGTTCCGGATAGCAGCCGAGATACAAAGCTTGGTAGAAGTTGGATAGAATATGTCCAAACTTCTAAAGTTAATGATAGTAAATCTTCTGGAAAAGCTTGATAATATGATGGCTGAAATAACAATGAAGAAGCCTATAATTGATTAAGCAAAAATTTTTAATTTTGTTTACACAGCCGAGACCTTTGTTTTTAAGCTCATTTTTATTTTGAATAGGTTTGCAGTCTCTTGCTAAGTTGCAAACAGCACTAAGTATTTGAGCTTAGCTTTAGCTTCAACTAACTGTTTGTAGACGGCGGAAGCCTTTGAGATGACAGGTATCGGTTTGCTGTAGTGGGATACCCCATTGATTCTCCACACCTATCCAGTTGTATACCGTTGAGTTCAGTAATGAGCTCAGCGCAGGCGTCAGATAACACTGAGTGTGCATTTGGTCTCTTGGTTGTGTTTTTTCCATATCCTTTCTTCATGTTTCTGTTGAATTCAATGCTGTTGCGTAGCCAGTTCCTAAGCGCAGCTACTCCGTCTCTAGGCGGTTTACTGCGATATGCCCTGAAGTAATCCTTAAACTTTTCCAGCTCCCAGTTAAGATCCAGTTCATCAAGCATGCCCTTTCTTGTCCAGTCCTCTACCTGATCTACTCTCAATTCATCCAGCCAAGCATTCGGTTGCTTTGGCTTCTTTCGAGGTTTTGCATCTTTGCTTTTAGTCAGCTTTGTATTTTCTGCTTCAGCCACCGGTATAGTTCCTTCTCCAATTAGCTCAAATTCAAAGGAAACTTTTTCTTTTTTTGTATTCCCATAGGGAATATTTTTTTCTTTTAAAGGTCTTTTTTCTTTCTTCTTTTTCTTTTGGTTCTTTTCTTTTTCGTCTTTCTTTTTTACCCAATCCTTACTCTGCGTCATTGCTACAGAGAGGTGGTTCGTAAATGCAGGTTTTTCCTGAAGTGCAGGCGAGCTATCCTTGCGTGGAGTATTAGTCACTTCCGAGTCAGTTGCTGAGTTGTCAACTTTATTTGTCTCACCTGAGATATAGGAGCTATCTATGGTTAGTACGGTTCCTTTAGCGCTTAACCTCTGCGTCAATTAATCCAAGGCTTTTTAAACGAGATAAGAACCTCCTCACCCTTACTTCATTCCACTGCCATATTTTAGCTAATGATCGGTTGGAGGTTAATATTTGCCATTTATTGATTATGTACAAATTTTTATTAAGCACTTTATAACAAGGCTGAGTTGATATATTACCAATCAACCATCTCCAAGCCTCTCTTTCAGTTAACGGTTTATCGGCAAACAGGTTATCTATTTCATTTATTTTAAGCATAAGATACATTTATAAAGATTTAAATTTATTAGTAAGTATATTTGTCTATTTATTTAGTAAAAATTAAAAAAATAGCGTATTTACTTGTATCATATTGCATTTATACTAACAAGTAAAATAATGGCTGTCTTTATTATGAGAGGATATAAATAAGGTGCTTATTAAAGATCGATCTGTTTTTTATTTACAATATAATAAAATTCCATTATTTTATGCTTGATACGTATCGCATACAATGATAATATATGATTAAAAGTTTTAAATGCAAAGAAACTTTAACTATCTGGAATGGTGTTAGCTCAAGAAAATTTCCGCATGATATCCAAGATAGAGTATTGAAAAAGCTAAGAATGTTGGATGCAGCCGGTGTTTTAGATGATTTAAAAAACCCGCCCAGTAATAGACCGGAAAAATTGAAAGGTGATAGAGAAGGACAGATGAGCATAAGAGTTAATAACCAATGGCGTATTTGTTTTAAATGGGAAAACTGCAATGCTTATGAAGTAGAGTTAATTGATTACCATAGATGAGGAAGGATATGACCAATAAATATTTAAATAATCCTACTGTAGGTGAAATTTTAAAAACCGAGTTTATTGATGAAATAAGTATAAGTCAGAATGCACTTGCAAAGGCAATTATGGTTCCTGCAAACCGCATCCATGAAATTGTCAGAAATAGAAGAAGTATTACTGCAGATACTGATTTAAGACTTTGTAAATTTTTCGGCCTTTCGGAAGGTTATTTTTTAAGACTGCAATCCTCTTATGAAATTATGCAGGCAAAAAGATTGCTGGAAAAAGATATAGAAAAAATTTCCCCGTATTCTTATGCCCCGTCTACTTCAAATATGATAAATACCATAAGACTATAACGGCTGAAACTCCTATCTTTATAAAATGTAACTCTATTTTGTATAACCGGAGCTATTACTGCTCTGATTAATATTTGTATCTTTGCTCTCCAAAAACGATTTAATTTTAGAAGAAGCCGAATAATCTTTTGCTGTCTTCTTATCTTTAATATCTGCCAACTCTTTGTTTGCTCCTCTTTCTAAAAGTAATTTTACCATCTCACTTCGATTGTATTTTTCAGCTAAATGTAAAGGAGTCCTGCCTTTCGCATCTTGTATGTTTATATTAATTTCACCACGAGCAATTAGTAAATTTGCTATTTCCACATTCCCTTGTAACGCTGTCAGATGCAAAGCTGTTCTATTATGTTTTTTCTCGAGCTTATAATTAATGTCAACTGCCTCTATAAATAGCATAACCTTCTCAGTATTGTTATGAGTGATCGCTTTTAAAAATTGCTTAGTTTTATCTTCAACTGTTGTTTGTTCATCTATGGTTTGAATACCAAGAGCTTGAGCTGTTTTGTTATATGCGGCTAAAGCGCTTGTATAATGCTCGTCATGTTCTTTACATTTATCTAAACTTTTTTTAATTTCATTTAAAGCTTTTTTGGCTTCTGCTTCGTTATCGTTCCAATACCCGGCACGCATAATCAAAAAGTCAGCAACCTCGTCATTAAAATACTTACCAAGATATTGTGTTGCTGCTATACTCCCACTAATTGGCCAATAACTTCCCTTATATGTGGCTTTAGCTGTACTTAGTTCTTGAGTAAACATTTCAACTATTAGCTCTGTAATTAAGTTATAAGTAGCTAGCTTATAGTAAAGGCTTCGTACATAGCTTCCGCTCTGAGCCTCCTTCATAACTCGAATGTTTCTCGAACCACCATCTGTATTGCTAATATTTACTGTAAATACTTCTTGAAATATTTCCCTATTTCCTATCAAAATAGCTAAAATTTCCTTATCATATTTAATATTTAAAGTTTTGAGGATAACCGCATCTATCTTTCCTTTTTCAGTTGTTAATAAAGCTTCTTTATCTTTTTCTTTTTTAAGTATTAAACTAATTTCTTTAATAACCTCACTAAAAATTCTGCTCATCTCATCGTCTTCCAACTTAAACTCTATTTCCGAATCTCCGAAAAAGTTTATTTTATTATAATCCTTGTTTATAAATACTGCATATCCCATCTTCAACGCCACTAAAAGTATATTGAGAAAGGATTTGATTGGCTGCTCAAATAAATCATGATTAGAAAAATTTATGATTTTAACCACATTTTTTATTTCTGCGAAAGTAAGCTGAGACTTTAATTTAGTTATTAAGCTTTCAATAATCAGCTGTGAAGATGCGCGTAACATTACAAATAGCTCGTTACCTGAGCGGAAATGCACAGAGTTTTCTACTAAGCAAATAATTACATCTATACATGCTTTTTTAGCTTCACCTTTAGGGTTTTGTTTTAGAAGAGTGGATATTGCATTAAAAGCAGGGTATACTAGCCATGAAGGGTCACTATTAATTTTTTCAATAAAATAATCTGCAAGATAGCTATTAAAATGATTACTTAATAAAGCCATAGCTTGAAACCCGCCATCAATATCCCAATAACTGTTGAGTGGGCTTTCTTTATCATTTATAATTTCATAAAATAATTCAGCTATAAATTTAGGATTTATAGTTTCTAGATAATCTTTTGTTTTTTGTAATACTTGTTCCTTATATTTCAGATCATTTATTAATTGAGTTTTTTTTCTATTGTTAAAAGCTGGTTGCACTACAAGTGTTTCTTCCAAACAATAACTTTTAGTATCAAACGGTAAATCTATATCAGTATTTTGAGATAATATTTCTATACTCTGTGAAGGCTCCTCCTCTGTAACGCTTTCTTTGCCGGAAGGCTTATCAGCCTCATTAATTTCTTTAATTTTACTAATCTCTCTCATTAGTAGATCTGCCCATGTCTCACGCTCAACTAAGCACTTTAACTTTTCTATTTGGTCAGGAAGTAAGCCGTGTAAACAATCCCTGAGTAACTTAGATGATGCCACTTCTAATATATCATCCTGTGTGGATAATATATGCCAAAAAGTTCTTATTTGTTTTGTGTTATCTCTACTCCAACCCGGTATAATAGGATCTCCACTTAAACTTAATTGAGCAGATATTATCATGATCATACGGTACTTCGATCGGTAGCAGTTATCTATAATAATATTTTTAGCCACTTCATAAGAGTGACCCTTAGAATTTACTAACCCTTTTAAAATATATAAGGCAGTAAAATATTCTTGGTAAGTTTCATGATTAAATTTTAATATATATTCTTTATTTTGTTCTAAAACTTGTATAAGACCTGTATCAGGCAGTTCATTAATCATCTCGGTTATATAGTGTACTTTGCTAAGTTCTTCACTTATAAAATTATAAGGTAAATCAAAGGCTTGTTTAAATGCAAACACCATTAAAAGCTCGCTGTAACTTGCTGTTAAGCTATATATACGGTGAGGTGATCTTAGTGTTGTAGAGGGCTGCATTTCCATATGCTTTTGTAAGAACATATGGAATTTTGCTAAAATAAAATGTTGATAAAGAATTGCTATGTTTAAGCATTCTAATTTTTCAAAGATTAAATCAATTTTGAGCTCAGTACTTTGTTGAATAGAGGGCTGTGATATAATATCCGAAAGCTCGCTTGATATATCCGGGTCTATATTCTCTAGAAATATACTATTGATATCCGTATTATTGGCTTTATGGGTGTGTTGGTTAACCCATCATTCTCTAATATGAGGCTTTAATGCTTCGCAGAAAATATAACTTTCCAATGGGATCCCCAATAAATGAGTAACACTATCTCCTATTAGCAATTTAAGCTTCTCATATACCTTATTGCTTAATTCTTTTATTTCTAAATTCTTAAGCTTAGAAATACCGCTTTTATGGAATTCTTTAAATAATGCTTCTAAATATTTATATATGTACTCCCTATGCTGCTCTTCATTATATTCTTTTAATGTTAAATAGTACCCTAAAGGTTGTGCCGGCGAAATGAGTTTATTAGCGGCATAAGGTCTGGTGGTAATTATTATATTAGTTTTAGAGCACGTTTTACTTAACCAATCATTGAACCTCTGCACTGATGTCACATCTTTAATTTCATCAAATCCGTCTAATAGTAATAATACTTTCCCCTGTATTTCCATATCATGTTCTAATGCTTTAAATTTCCATTCCGGCCAATCCTCCACTGTAGACGACCGCGTAAAAGCATCTGGTAATAAAGGGGTATTAGGAAGTTGAAGCTGGGGCAAATTTATACGTATAACACAGAAAGGTTCTTTTAACTCTTTAGATCGCTGCCAAATATATCTTTGATTAAGGCAAAATGCAGACTTACCAAAACCTGCATTAGCTGCTAAAATTGAGAAACATAATTCTTCATTTTGTAGCAGCTTATTTTCATCATGTGTTACTAACATATTGCCTGTAAAATCATACCTTGACGGAATAGGTAGACTTACCTCATCAGCTTTACTCTTTACAATAAATTCAAATTCGTGCGCATTAATTAATCTAAGATGTATATATACTTTATCTCTGAATTTTGCTTCTTCTTCCATTTCTTCATCAAATTTAAACTCTGGCTGAAAAATATAAATTAATTTTTCTTTGTGCTTTTGCTTAGTATCATGGTTTTCGGTTAAATAATATCTTGTATTTTTATCAATATCTGATTCTTCTAAAGCAAATTTGTCTTCTCCTTCTCGTTTTAAGAAGTTATGTAATTCTTGGTATCCTATCCCTTCAATAACAAATAATTGAGCATTAGTCGTTTGTAGTAAATATATTAAATTATAACAGGCTATGCCTTGTACCAGATCATTTTTAACATACACGTCATAAGGTAAGCCGGATATAATATTTTGTTTTTTGTCATCAACAAGATTTGTTATGATTAAATTAAGATAATCCAAATTACCCATTAGCTTATATATTCCGCTTTCTTTATTTTTTAGAATAGCCGGTAAAATATAATGTTTACCTCCAAGGTTTAAAACTTTATTAACATATATCCTAAATTTTTTCTATCTCTTCATGTCCTAACGGATCATTTATATCAAACCATTTGTTTAAAGTTTCATATATATTGCAATCTGATCTTGAGCTAACCTCAAATGTTAATTTGCTGCTGTTGTCATATGTTTTAAGCTCTAGCATAGTTACTTTAACCGACTCTATTCCATCTTCAGGATCAGTCGGAAAGTCATAAAAACTTCTTAGTTTGTTTATATTGTAGCGCTTGAGTGGAATACGTTCACAACCGATGAGACTCTGTAGCAAAGAGATTGAAAATAATTTAGCCAGCTCTTCCCTATATTCACGCCCTTTAGCAATCACTTCAATCCAGCCGGTTGCAGGTTCATAGATTAACACCATCTCATAAACGGGACGCATTAATCTCGGTACGACCTCTTCTCCATCAAAAGCAAGGTAGTTATCAGGCAATCCTTCTCGGTATAACATCACCTGAATAACTTCGGAGTTATTATTAGCATTGTTACGGGTATACCTGAATAGCTCTATCTTAATATTGCCTCCTATATTAAAATAGCTAATAACTCCTTGTTTAAAAGCTTCTTTTTGCTCTGCCTCAGTTTTAACTTCTAGGTTTTTTGAGCCTAAAAACCCATCCCATAACCTGCCTAACCTATGATGATCAGTGTAACGAATATCTTCAGCACAGCAGAATGAGAGATAGTCATTAAGCAGTAACCATAGAGCTCGATCATAACCGTTACCAAGTGCCTGATAAGTTTTCTTGTCATTAACTACCGATAGTAGAGCTGCTTGCCCTACTTCATCCGTCATCTCATATATACGTTCAGCATCGGCGTATAGTAATGCAAGGTCATTCTCCTCCATTTGCTTTGCTGCTTCTATAACTAAATACATGATACCTACTTGGGAAGAATCCCAATTTATGTTTTTAGAGAGAAATGGAAATCTATAATTAAAGTAATCTTGAAGTGATTGCTTAGGAAGGTTACGGGCAAATCTAATAATAACTTCAGGTAAGCAGTATAAATTATAAGACATGCTGATAACATCTTTATTTATTAATAAAACATTAAAACTATTTTAAATATTAACTAATATCTTAAATATCAGGTTTAATACAATGCTTAATAAATTTGCAATAGTTATTTTATTAAATTACTTGTATGTGTGCTATGGTGCTGCTGTGATAGTAAAATATATTAAATTTATGTTGCTATGCAAGTAATCAAACATAAGTAAAGCATATATATAAAAAAAGACTGTTCTTATTGATCTAAAAAACAGTCTTTATCTTTTTAATAATACTTTTAATCACAAAAGGTGAATCTAAGCCTAGAATTTATTAAACCTAAGCACCTACCGGGATTTATAGCAAACTCTTAAAAACCCCTTACCACCGGTTTCTGATCTTCTCTCTTATCAGCTGGGGTTCCAAATTCTCTATTAAGCTTACGCCTTTCTACCTCAGAAGCCACCCATCTTTCTCCTATACCTCTTTGAGAGTTTATAGAAAGCTTTTCAGGTGAAGAGTCATCCGCTCCTTTTTCAACCCTAGAGTTTCTAGAATTCTCTACAGTTTCTACAAAATTAGATGGTCTCTTTCTCTTGGATCCGACTGTAAGTAAGCTTTCAGATCTATCTGCCTTCCTTTTTGTTTCAACTTCTCTTTCAGCTGCTTCAAAATCAATTTCTTCTGAATCAAGTCTACGCCTCTTGAATCCGACTATAGGTAAGCTTTTAGATCTATATCCACTTCTTTTAGCTTCAACCTCCTTTTCATCTGCTTCAAAATTAATTTCTGCTGAATCAAGTCTACGCCTCTCGGATCCAACTGTAGCTAAGCTTTCAGATTTATATTCACTTCTTTTAGCTTCAACTCCCCTTTCAGCTGCCTCAAATTCTTTTATTTTTTCGGGATGCAACTCACGGTATATTTCTTTAGCTGTATAAGGCTCGGTAATCACCTCTTCACCATCTTCATATCCTACTACCCTATATGATTTTAAATTAGGATTAGCACCAAGTTCAAGCAATAGCTTATAAGTACTTACCTTACCTGCCCATGCAGCAGTGTGTATAACTGTACAACCATCTTCTTTTCTTCTCGCGTTAACATTAGCACCATGTTTTATAAAAAGAGGAATCAATTCTATATCATGGGGAGTTGAAATCGATTCATACAGCGGAGTTTTTCCTTCCCTGTTAGTTAAATTAACATCTGCTCCTTTTGCTAACAGTAACTTTGCTATCTCTGTGTAGCCACTATCTGCTGCTGTATGTAAAGGAGTATTGCCATGGTAATCCTGGATATTAACATTGATACCGGGCTGGCTTAGCAAGAACTTTACAATATCATCTCTTTTTATAGAAACTGCACTATGCAACACTCCCCATTCTCCAACTCCGGTAGCATTAATATCAGCACCTTTCGCAAGAGCTTCTTTTATTTCATTAAGGCGCCCTAATTCGGCACCCCTTAACACAATCTCATCCCAATAATCATTATTTCTCATTCTTTTACCTTTACACATTAATTTTATTTATATTGAAAAAAAGCTTAGTATAAATTAATTTTTAAATCAATATTAGATTAATCAAAATAATTAAAACAGCAAGTTAATGGCTTCTTCCCCTAAAGCCTGTTTCTTTTGATCGATCCCGCCATTGTTGATTTGTTTTTTTTCTTCGCTTTCTTCATTATCTTCCGTCTTTTCTTTACCTTTATTTTTTTTAGCGGGAATAACAGTGGTATCTCTGCTAAATGATGCTTCTTCTTCCTCTTCCGTATCCTTTCTTTTTTTTCCTTGCCCAATAGGTTTAGTATCTTCCATTGGTTTAAAATACTCTTCTTCTACATTTTTCATTTTAGGGCTTTCTATACCGCCAAACATATCAGGCGGAGATTTCGACCTTTCATGCACTTGGTTCTTACCCGGTACTAATATATCTTTCTTATTAAAAGCTTCTCTTAAATTATTCGCTCTTACTTTTCTTAAAAATAATTGTTCTATTCTTTCTCTTATATCCGGGGCTAAGATTTCAGAGCCCGGCTCCATAAACTCGGGTATTGTTGCTCTAAACCTATATCCATGTGCATCTCTTGTTTCTAGTACCTCTTTAATTGAACCTAAGTTCATTTCTTCTGATACTTCATTTATAGCTTCAATTAGTGTCTCGCAGTTTCTACAGCATTTTTTTGATATCCCTATATAATAAGTTTCAGCTTCTTCTACCATATGAGCTATTTTATTTCTGCTCTAGCGTTTATGAGCTTATTTCCTATTTTTGGATCATCGCTCCAAAATGGTACCAAGCCCCCATAGCATTGCATGCATTTCTAGCTGATTTATTTCTTGAGATTTTAGAATGGTTACAATATTGGTATGTGGCGAGACATTATAATTAGGTTTAATCTCCACCTGATTACTAGTTTTATACTTATCTTGTAAATCTTCTGCTGAAGAAGCCTGAACAAACCTCCCACACATAACCTAACCTCTATTTTACACAAGTATTAGTTACTCATTTAAAAGTTATAGTAAGTATAGTAAATAATTAGTATTAATTTAAAAGGAAAATAGATAATAATTAAGAATAATTGTTATCTATATATGTAATATTGGGCACAAATAATAAACCAACACGAGAATTAGAATACTGCTCAGGATTGGTAGAGCGCATAACCTTTCATAGTGAAGAGAGCGGATTTGCGGTACTAAGGGTAAAAGTAACTAAGCGAAAGGATCTTGTTACTGTTACAGGGAGTCTGCCGAGTATCTGTGTTGGAGAGTATATACATGCTAAGGGATATTGGATCAATGATAGTAAGCATGGCTTGCAGTTTAAAGCTGAGTTCATCAAAGCTCTTCCTCCAAACACATTAGAAGGGATAGAAAAGTATTTAGGTTCAGGATTAATTAAGGGCATAGGTCCTCACTTTGCCAAGAGGTTAGTCGGCACATTTGGTGAGAAGGTATTTGAGGTAATAGAGAACTCACCTTCCTTACTTAGTAGAGTAGAAGGAATAGGAAAGATAAGAGCGAAAAAGATTATATCCAACTGGGCTGAGCAGAAGGGATTAAAATAATTAGATGTAACTTCTAAATTAATCACCTATTGGAAATATTCACTGAACCATACGCGCCAAGTTAAGGGGATGTGAGCTAAATCAAGAAAATTTTGTTGTACAAGATTACAAATATGACCAAGCAATAAGAGCATTAAAGAAGAAGTAGCTAATATATTTAGGAGTATTAAAAAACAATATAGAAACTAAAATTATAGCTGAAGATTGGTAATGATGTCTACGAACCAGGAAGGTGCAATATTAATCAATAGCTAGTCTTACATCTAATGGTAACTAGGTATATGGATCACTCAACATGTGGCTTGCCAAATACGCAAGTTATAACTGATTTACAAAAGATATCTTATGTTTAACTCGGTTACCAAAGGATTTATCATCCGAGGAGTTAAGCTTAGCAGTAAACTTTTTCTCACTTGTACTTTGCCGGTCTGACTCTAAAGTGCTTTTATCTTCCCCTTTTTTCTCTTCAAGGTATTCTTTAATATCTTTAATATCTTTGTTATCTTCTTTAGCAAGCTTATCGATAGCATCTTGTAAGTTTATTTTAAGTATTCTTACTACTTTTTGGGTCTCTCCCCCAATACTTTCAAATATATGCTCAATTGCTTCAATAGTTTGAAGAGGTTTTATACTTATAAAAAGTTTTAGTATATCGGTTGTTATTTCTCTTCGATAGTACCCTTTATTAATCTTTTCAGCGATCAAATCTATAAATTGCTCAATTACTTCATAGTTATTATGGCAAACTAATAAAAACTTACCTCTTTCCGTAGTATGGTTTATAAAGTACTTCATCAACTCAAGGTTACCGTGTTCTACTGCCCACCAAAAAAATTGATATTTGTTGTATTCAAATAGGCCTTCTACCTTTTTTGGGGTGTTAAAAACAAATTTAAATTCATCTTTAATAACATCAAATCTATTTTCAGCAAGAAGACTGGGAATTACATTATCAATTATTTCTTTTTGCCATTCTAATAAAGAACTTTTTTTTCTTTTTTTATATTACTAGCCGGATAGTTATTATCCGAATCTGAACTTGAATACTTCCTTTTCATACTGGCCTCATTTGGATACATGTAATATATTTATATATTGTGACTATTTTTAATTATACAAGGTTTATTAAATATTTTTTAACTAATTATACTTATTATAAACTATATCTCAATGCTATTATTCAATGTATAAAAATATAGTGAAAATAAACTAAGTATAAAATATAATTGAAGGAAAAAGATGAAAGAAGGAAGTATTGAGCCTAAATTTAAAAAACAAAAATTAATTCAAGAAATCTCAGAGGAAAAGCGCTGTTTAGACCGTTTGTCAAGGCTTCTTGAAATGAGTAGCCAAGGATATACTGCAGCATGCTTTGTAAATAATAAAATACTGATTTCTGATAATGAGATAGATTCAAAAACACAATTTGAAGAATTTAAACAACAAGAAGATAGTAAAATACAGTTAATAAAAGATGTAATGAAATATTTTTCTTTGTTTGCTAGAAGAAGATTGCTAATTAACCGAGAAAAAGTATTTTCAAGTATATGTTTAAACAGAATTAAGGGTGAAGAGTTAGGATATATAAAGCTAGATGAAAAGACAATAAAAAATATTGCATTGGATGTATTAAATCATCGTAATACTTGGCGTAAAGAGTATGAGAGCAAGATTACATCCTATGGTGTGGAGCAAAGAAGATATGTAGCTCCAGCTTATGAGCTAAGCACTATACTTGCGCGTGACTTTATAAGAATTGAAAGATTTCTTTTTGAGCACCCGAACCATAATTTAACTAAGGCTTTTGCTGGAAACAATCTTGATTTTGTTAAAATTGGAGAATATGGCGAAATTCCCTACAAAAGCTATAGTTTAATGCAAGATGAACTGATTAATGAATATGGTTATATAATACTGGCATTTGGGCACGAAAACGCCCATGCAGAAGGTAAAATAGTAGATTACCTTTTATTTACTGATGTAATACAAAATGCAAAAGAACCAATCTATATAGGAATCTCAAAACTATGTTGCCATGACTGTTCACTAGCTTTAGATGCAGTTAATGAGTATAAAAACAATTTAAGAACAATGCATAAAGGTAAAAAGGTAGGCGTACACCAAGAAATTGATTATATACAAAGAAGAGGTACCCATAATTTAGTACTGCCTTGGTTTAAAACAATGTTTTTATATAATAACAAAGAATTAGGGTATGCTGCAAGCCATAGAGGCTTTTACTTCGATAATAAAGGTGATGACCATCCTATCCCATTTAATGAGTCTATAAAAAAATTTGCTGATAAATGGGGAGAAGAAAATACATATGTATATATTGATTATAAGGCAATTGCGAAAATTAGATCCCAAAAATCAGCAAAAACTCTTCTGGAGAGTTTAGAAAAAGAAAATGTAAAAAAGAGGAAAATAAGAGATCAAGCACCCCAGATTTCACGTATGCATCAATATTCACTAAGCTCTATAAAATCAAGTGAAGAGGAAAAAGAGCGTGCTCCTCTCAGGGATCTAACAACTGAACAGTTATTTAAAAATTTATTTCGGCATTATACTGACCTTGAAGCTCATAGACTAATATCAAAATTGTATGAGGATTTAGAAAATTTACAAAGGAAGCGAAAAAAAGGAGATACCGAATACCAAGCAGGAGATAATGATAGAAACACTAAAGGCCGCTCTCAAGATTCTGATAAAGATGCAAAATACAATGCCTTCAATAGATATAAAGACAACTCCTATTGGTATCAAACCGAAGATATTAATGCTATTGGTAACCAACTTATACAAAAAATAGGTGATAATGTTATATTTACTACAGCCTTAGGAAGGGGAGGAAAGGAATTAGATATTAAAAATCATCTAAGTAAATTTATAGAAAAGCTTGATAGCGGGAAGAAAATAGTAGGGGTTTATAATATAGGCAATTTGCATTGGATTGCCTTCTTAGTAATGAAAGATAACCAAAATAGAGTAACTGTTTTTTACAAGGATTCCGCCGGTTCAAAAAAGATAAATGATTTTGAAAGTGACATACGTAAGGTTTTCCAAGAAGATATTCAATTTAAGGTTTATGAAGGTAGTGAACAAAAGGACGGAGCAAGTTGCGGAGTATTTGCACTAAAAAATATTGAAGTGTTCGCTAACACACCTTCTCATTTATTAAGTAAGAATAGCTTTTTTAATCCTGCATCTTCGGGAGATTATGCAAAAGATATAAGGAAGGCTAGAAAGGAACTGGCGGTGCATTATACATTAGATATCTATAATCAAAATTGTGAAATATTAAAAGATCAAGTAATTAGAGAAAATATAATAAATTCACATAAAGGCGAAGCTGAAAAGCTTAAAGAAATAATTACCAACAACATGGGTGATCTTGAAGCAGCTTCTATTGCAGTAGAAATAAGGTGTTCTCCTGATAACCCATACAAATATTTTTATCTTATAAGATGCGGAATAGAGCAAATATCGGAAGTTAAAGGAATCATTGACCAAATAGCTTACGATCATGAGACATCATTTGTAAATAATGATGAGGTTATTTTAAAAATACCTTTTGATAGCTTGAGAGAAACGGAATTACGTACTCTTGCAAGCCAAGCAGATGAAATACAATCTGAAAATATCATTATAGAACCTCATGTTATAGATAATAACTTTATTAAAGCTTTAAAAATTAATGAGCTGCCTGGTGAGAAAGTTACTAAAGCCATAAATGAAAAGTTAGGTATAAATATTCCTTCTGACTTTGATTTAAAAGCTTGGCTTAAAAAAAAGCCGGAAATTGAAGAATTTTTAAAAGCAGAGGAATATGATGAGCGTAGGATGAAAGAAGCTTTAGAAGAAATAATGAAAAATTATGAAAATCCCTTCCTTAAGTTTTTTGTTGATTCTAGCATAATAGAATTTAAAGCTAATGCTCTAAAATTAATGCGAGAGTTGTTTGATGCTCAGTACTTAGAAGATAAAGGTTTAAATAGCACAACAAGTAAAGAAAATTTCCTTTTTAATGAAGAAGGAGATAATTTCAAGGATAATCAAGGCTCACCTGCGAGCAGTTTTTCAGATAGGGTTCTAAGTAAACGACAGGATATTTTACATAACAAAAGGGGTTAATTATTGAAGAAGGAATCTAAATAATAGCTCCTTCTAATGCATTATCTTGTTCAGAGGAAGCCGGGAAATATATTGAAGACTGATCAGGATGAATGATATGAACCCAATCTCCTATTATCTGATTCAAGGCATTATTAATACTATGTCCTGTTGCCCAATCATCAGATTTTCCGCCCTTACCTGTATAGTTAATAATCGCTTGTAGGTTATTATATAACCTTTCTAATCTTTTGATTTTTGAAGCTTCTATCACTTCTTGGGCAACTACTTTAGCTGCTATAGTTTGTATTTCCTCTTCAATCGCTTCCTTTAATTTATCCGACTCGGTTTCTTTTTAATACCTTTAATAAATGTGTTTTATATTCTTCTAACCTTTGTAGCTCATTGCTTTTCATGGTATACCTACCCTGCCTTATAAGTAATACAGATTTAATAAATGTTTAATAAATTTTATTATAAAACTGTATTTTAGTATGTTATTATTTTTATTTTAAATTATATTTTTAACTTCAAAATGTATTTTGCGTATGAAAAATAATGAGAAGCATACTAATCAAGAACAGCCTAACCTTAAAAAAAGAGTAAGTTGGGCAGACTCCATTGAAGATAATGAAGGAAAAACACTTAGACTTAGGAAAAAAGCCAAAGTTTCTCACGAACCTGAAAGCACGAGTCCAGCTCAGAAATCATTAAAAAACTATTTTGCTCAAATGTTTAGTAATGGGCGCTATGATGTGATAAGACAAGAATGGGAGAACCATATAGCAAGGCATCCTAGAATAATAGAGCTTAAAGAGCTCTATGGGGAGGATAGTGAGGAAGTATTTAAAATGGGTAAAAATATAATCGGTAAGCTGCTTTGCTTAGATAATTATTCTATGTTAAGGTGGGTTGGGGCGAACTGCAATATAGAAGCTTTTAAATTAATTACTGAAATGTCTGCTACAAAATATTTACAACGCATGGTTCGTTATGATGACTATATGGCTTTCAGGTTATTTATAGATAGAGCATTTATCGATGAATATAAAGCTACTTACGAATCACTAAAGTATATTGAAGGATTTAAACTTTTTATAGAGATAGATAATAATGTTATCAATTCTCTTTGTAAATCTCTAGGTATTACTGAAAGTATAAAAGCTGACTTTAACACTGCTTTAAAAGAATTAGGACTTAAACAACTTATAGAGGATAACAAAGAAAATAATTCCCCAAATCATATAAATTCATTTACACAAAGAATTTTTAATACAGCTGCAGATGGAGTTAAGATAACTAGGCAATTATAAACTATTCAACGAGTCTTTATAAACACATATTAAGCCAAATAGTTTATTATATAACTAAGATTTATATAAAATATGACAGTTAGCATAATATGAAAAGAAAAACTGTACATTGGGAGAAAAGTATCTCGAAAAATAAAGAGGACAGTTTTCAAAAGCGCCCTAAAGTAGTTCTTACTGAAGAGGATATAATTGGTATTAAAGAATGCTTTACTGATTATATAGAACTTAAATATTTTGGTATGATTAAAACATTATTTAATCAGTGGGAAAAAGAACACAAGCTAGGCAAACTTTTATCATATGTTAATTATCAACCTTTTTACTCGGTTCTCAAAGATAAAGATTATAGTTTCTTTTGTGAGTTAGTATCAGCTCTTCCTCAAAGGCAAAAATTCTTAATGGTCTCACACAATAATTATGACTTAATTAAATCCTTTATATACTTATCAATCAAAGATATAAATGAAGAAAAATATAACCCCACTCAAGCTCAAAAAGTATTTGATACTTTGTTAAACATTAATCCCACCACAATTATAGAAGTTATTGAGAATTTCCTTAATGAACAACGAGAACATCACCCTAATGCCGTAGAAATTTTACATAATGAACTACAAGCTATTTTAAGTAGTAATACAATTAGTAAAAATATCAATTCAGTGCATGAAGACAATGCTTTTCTTGAAAAAAATGCTAAAGATAAGGTTGAAATGTATATAAAAGAAAAAGAAGAAAAGGGTACAATCTTGACACTTAAATCAAAAAATAATGAACAAATTGAAATTAAAAAATCAGAGCAAAAGTGGCAAGATCAAGTATCGGAGGAATGCTCCAAAGGTAGAAACTTTTAATCTTCTTTTTTATTAGTATAACATTGCTTTCAAAATAATTTATATTACTCTTTTCTTAATTATAAATAAAATAAAAGGTTAAAAGGTAATAAAATGCAAAGCAAAGATATAGATTATACTACTAAGTTTTTAATTGCTGTTGAGTAGGGGAAAATAGATAAAACTAGAGAATTGTTGTCACAAGGTGCTAATGTAAATGCAAAGGAAATGCTAGGAGACACAGCTTTACACCTAGCTGTAGAACGTAAAAATATTAGAATAGTAGAGCTATTACTATCACAGTCTTCAATAGATATAAATATTAAAGGTATTGATGAGCAGACTCCTTTGCAAAATGCCTTATATAATGGTTACGATGAAATTGCTA
>NZ_JSWE01000224.1 GCF_000815465.1 Candidatus Jidaibacter acanthamoeba
TAAAGCATTTATCAGGGCAGGCACTACTACATCTGCATATCCTACTCCTACCTTACCCAGTGCTTTTGCTGCACGACTCCTGACATCCTCATCCTTTAAAGCGTTTATTAGCGCAGGTATTACTATCTCTCCATGTCCTACTCCTACCTTACCCAGTACTTGTGATGCACGACTCCTGACATACTTATTATCATCCTTTAAAGCATTTATTAGTGCGGGTATTACTATATCTCCATGCCCTACTCCTACATTACCCAGCGCTTTAGCTGCACCCCTCCTGACATTTTCATCCTTATCCTTTAAAGCTTCTAAAAATTGAGGAATCACTTCTTTACCCACACTATTGCTTATACTTAAAACATCGGTAATAAAACTAACATTCTCAATATCACTCCACTTTTTTATATTATCCAAGACACTTTTATGTACGTTAACCCTTTGATCATTTTCACATTCATCTAAGCATCTGATCTCCAAGCTTACATGTCTAAGCCCGATCAGCTCTCTAGGCTCCGTTTCTATCAAATGCCAAAATCTTACTAGAGCACTGTAATTACCTGCTCCCTTACATCTGTCATACAATACTCCTGCTACATAC
>NZ_JSWE01000225.1 GCF_000815465.1 Candidatus Jidaibacter acanthamoeba
GCATCTCGGTTTGCTTTTTCAGTTTCACAAGTATCGCCTTCACAAACTATCGTCCCTTTACCTATTGTACCATAAGTAGTCCCTTCTTTATCATGTCCTCCTACCGTCGGCCTATATACGAATTCTTTGAGCTTATCAGCTACTTCAACTGCCATACCCAAAGTATGCCCATTATCATAGTCATATATATGCTGAACAAATAACTCACCTACTTTTAAGGTTAAATGTCCGTGATCTGTAAAACTTCC
>NZ_JSWE01000226.1 GCF_000815465.1 Candidatus Jidaibacter acanthamoeba
TACTTCTCCTCAATGCTTAAAAACTAACCATTCACTTTCTCCATATACTTTGATATCAGTACTATCTATCATTAAATAACCTTCCTCACCTAGTAGTGGTAAATTTATTCTTTTAAGTAAGCTTTTAGCTCTTTTAGATAATCTACTAAACTCCGGTACTTTTAGCCTAAGTCCAGTAAGCTCAAATATAGATCTAACAAACCCTTCAGTTTGCCTCAACGGCAACTTAAGTAGCATGCATAATGTTACCATAGTTTCTATTGCATAATCCGAATAATAAGTTAGGCATCCTTGTTTACACATATTATCATTTACAGCATACCATAACT
>NZ_JSWE01000227.1 GCF_000815465.1 Candidatus Jidaibacter acanthamoeba
TGTGGGCCGTCAAAACTAAACCCACTTTTTATTAATCTATCATAAAACCAATTATGCTCAGAATCATTATTATCAGTCTTCCTAAAATTATTTAGTTCTTTTATTCCAAGCATCCTGAGAGGACTCTCTCCAAACCTTATGATCTTAATATGTAATAGCGCTGTTAAATTTCTAAAATACTCTTTTACCTTCCCCTCTTCTTCACCTAATCCTTCCTCTATAAATATTCCCCACTCCATATCAGACCATGGTGTCATAGTACCCAAACCCATTGATCCCATACCGAAGAAAGAATAAACTACATCTCTTCCTTTAATCTGAGGCAACCCACCCAGCTCTTCTATACAATCTTCAACCAACTTGTTTATTAAGCCTGTTTTTTCTATCTCACCTTTTATATCCCTGCTGCCTATAAAAAATTCTTTTATATCCTTATATATCTCTTTAATTTTAAGTGCTCTCTGTCTTAATTCCTCATAATTTAATAATTTGGTTTGTAAAAACTTTTCTCTAATTTGTGTTAGAGTATCTTTATCAATCAGACTATCAAGATAATTTTCTATAACTAAGTTTGTCCCTTCGACAATTTGTTGAGTATTTACAGGATTTATTAGCTTACCAAGATCAATTTTTTCTAATAATAAGCTTAGTAACTGTTCGACTGGATTTGACTCAACTTCAGCTTTATTCAAACCAAGATCTTTAATCCCTTCTAATCTTCCCCCAATGGAGAACCTATGTTTCTCTAATTCAGCTTTATATTCTTCTATCTTATTGAAACTTACTTTCTTAATATATCCTTCTGGTATTTTTCTATCTAGTCTAGCTTGTTTTATAAAACCTTCTTCCGTTAAAGCTATCTTACCTGCTACTTCTTTACATTTTTCTTCTTTTTCTATTTTATCAGGAAGCTTATCTATTAACTTAAGTAAGTACTGGTATATACCTATTGCGTTAGGATAATCCAACCTATCTTCTCCTTTAGAATATATATCTCCTAATTTTAAAAATAACCTATACTCCTGCTCATAATACTTACCTGTACTTGGTTCACTGATGCATAGTTTTAATCCTTCTTTTATCTTTTGTAGGCTTTCCTCCATATTGCCTTCAGTATCTAACTTATTTACATGTTCTATTATACTTTCTATTAACTGGGGTAGTTCTAAATCTAATGCTCCATTTTGAGAACTTTCTCTTTGCTGCATATAATCTTAAGCTGTAAATTTTTCTTAAAACCAGGAGTAGACATAATCAGGATATTTATCAAACTAAGCAATGTTAAGCTTGAGTAAAGGATTATTAATATTTTATTGATAAAAAAATAAAAGCTTTGAGTTATAGCGATTATTATATATAAAGTAATTATTTAGTTAACTGTTAGAAGCCTTGTTGCTTAAATCGGTATTGTCATGTTGTGCCTGTAGGGTAGTTGCTATGTTCTTTATATGCTTTTGTTATAATAAGGGTATATGCTGTTACATTGTTCCAAATGCTAAGAGCATTAGCTAATTTCCCCCTTCTTTCTTGTGCATTTAATTGTATGATTCATATACCTAGTTCCAGCTGAATGTAAGATTAACTCTCAACTAGTATACATTATGGCACTAAAATGCCGAATATATGACAGCTTCCTTTTATATCTTTGGCTTTTGTAAAGCTTTTTATTTTACCCTTTCTTTATCGTGGCGCCCGCACCAGGTTTACGCTTAGAACCCCAACTCCTAATCAGAAATTTCTTGTTTATAGTTGCTATCTATTCCCTTTATTATTCATATATTCTCCAAATTCTTGATCTAATTCTCAATCTAAAGACTATTTATCTAATGCTTGTTTGCACTGATTCAACTTTTCTATCTTCTTGAGCAGTTCAGTTGCACAGTTTTTATCACCAATATCACTATACGCATAAGCAGTTAGGTATAATACTAATACTTTCTCTTCTTGCTGCTGTGGTGAAAGGTTCTTAGTCTTTTTAAAAGATAAATTTATTTCCTCAAATTTTTTCAATATTTTTTTTGCTTCTGCTACCTTGCCATGCATTGTATGCAATCTAATCAGTAGGTAATAAGCTAATAAATGTGGTGCTACTACTATACTCTCTTGCGTATTAAGTAGCTGCTGGAGTGGCTCTGCTATTATTACTTTTTGTGACCGCTCATACTTTAGCTTTAAATCATCACTGCGTAACTCAATCGCTTTGTTTAATAACTCCTGTATTTCTTGATACTCTCCAGAATCATCGTTTTTATGCTCGTTCATCCACACCATTGCATGAATTACAGAGTAAGCTGGATGTTGTTCTAATTGATTCTTAGGTGAAAATATATTAGTAAATTCATGTGAAAATTCCGAATTTTGTGGATTTAAATATTGCTGATATAAATTTAATAAAATATTACTAAAAACTTTATTTTCTATTAGAGGCTTAAAATATATTAATAAATCTTTATTAAAAGGAACCAGCTCTCTTAAAGGGTGGTCATTTTTTATAATAAATATTATTAGGTCTATTACACTTCTTATATTATCTGTAGTTAATAATTTATTAATATTTTGTTTTATAATATTTAAAATGAGTTTTGGTTCTATTATATGTAATATGCTAGCAAAAACTTGATAAAGTGTTTCTTTACAAACTGTTTGTTTTTCTTCTTTCTCCTTTTCTTTTTCTGTGTAGGTTGATATGAAATATTTGAAAATTAATATTTCTGGAATACTATTTTTAGTATCATCACCTTTATTTGAATTAATTAAGATTTTTCAGAAATAATTTATTTATTTATTGTAATATTAATTGGTTTCCAGGTTTGCCCTCTGTGTTTATTATATGCCCTTAACCTTATTTCAGTAATTAAAGCAAAGTCTATCAAATCTTCCTCTTCTGTTAAACAATCCCATGTGCTTTCATAATTACTAGAGTTAGCTGACAATTTCCTATCATAAAACCTATAAATAGATTTAATGAAAGCAGCACTTGCCATATAGGATATTTTTATTTTAAAAGTATAATTTTCTTGTGTTGGAGGATCATGCTTTTCAAGATCCTTTTCTAAAAGCTTTTGTAATAAGCCTTGATCCAAAGTAGGCTTTTTTATTATACATAGGTTATAAAGGTTACAGTCTCCATGTATTAAAGTTATAAAATTTAAAGCTTGTAATAATTGTAAATTCTCTTCTTTTAAATTATCTTCCTTTAAAAAATTTGCATATTCATCAGGTGTAAAAATTAGCTCATAATCAGTATGATCCTTGTACCCTTACCTACCAAGTGGAGCCTGTGGGCCGTCAAAACTAAACCCACTTTTTATTAATCTATCATAAAACCAATTAT
>NZ_JSWE01000228.1 GCF_000815465.1 Candidatus Jidaibacter acanthamoeba
GGCTTGCGCCATACTCTTCTTTTTACTTCTCCTCAATGCTTAAAAACTAACCATTCACTTTCTCCATATACTTTGATATCAGTACTATCTATCATTAAATAACCTTCCTCACCTAGTAGTGGTAAATTTATTCTTTTAAGTAAGCTTTTAGCTCTTTTAGATAATCTACTAAACTCCGGTACTTTTAGCCTAAGTCCAGTAAGCTCAAATATAGATCTAACAAACCCTTCAGTTTGCCTCAACGGCAACTTAAGTAGCATAAGTGATCCTCTGTTCTTTAAAGATTGATTATATTCTTTCCAATTATTTATTTTGTATTTAACCTTACTCTTGTTTCTTTTCTTCATTTGAACTTAGCTGCTTATATTCTCAGCTTATCAATATGATTGCATTGTACTCTTTAAACTATTCTTCTTACTTTAATTCTTTCATACTTTTGTTAATTTCAACCTCCTTTACATATTTGAGCAACAACGCCCCAATAACCCGCTTAATAATATGTCCGCTTAACTGTTGACACATCAGTATAATATTAAAATAATTGTACTTTTTAGGTAAAAGATACCGAAGTAATTAGAACTTTTTTAGGATGATAATTAAACAGCTTATATCAATTTATATTGACTTATTCAATAGGTCGTTTATTCTAAAAAATTATATATTAACAATTATATATAAATAATTATGGATAAACACCTACCAATTTCTGAATTTAAAGCCCATTGTTATGAAGTATTAGAAAATGTACAAGGTCAACACCAATCCTTTATAATTTCAAAAAGAGGGAAGCCCATAGCTCGTGTTATACCTATAGAAAATAATGATACTAAATTAGCAGGTAGCTTTAAAGGAAAATCTATTATTATAAGTGATTTAATAACTCCCGTAGATATTACATGGGATGCTGAGAGCTAATATTATGTCTCAATCATTAATAGTATTGGATACGCATATTTTATTGTGGTTTTTAATTGAGCCTTCTAGATTGTCAGAAAAGGAATCAGAGTTTATTGAAAAATCGATAAATTCTGCTCAAGCAATTATTACGGATCTTACTCTGTGGGAGATAGCTATGCTATATGCTAAACAAAGAATTAAAGTACATGAGCCAATAGATATTTTCTTAAATACAATTTGTAAAACTGGGATTAAAGTATGTGAAATTACACCTAAAATAGCAGCTGATTCTGTTACTCTACCGGATAATTTTCATGGAGATCCTGTAGATAGAATTATAGTGTCAACCACTAGAGTATATAGCGCAAGTCTCTTTACCTATGATGAAAAGATAATAAAGTGGGCACAAAATGGCCATGTAAACCTTTGTAAATTAAGTAATTAGGGTTCTTGCACTACCACATATTTTCCATAAGATATATATTTATGATACTTTCTTGTAATCTGTGTCGTTACAAGAAAAATTAAATTTGCTCTTATTGTAGCCCTTTTGAATTATCTTTATTTTGCTCTCTTTCTTGTGATAATTTAGTTAAGTGAGGTGAGCTTGAGGGTGACTTGGCACTATAAGGGCTGCTAAATGGAGATGATTTTTCATCATCCGCGAGACTAGGTGATTCATCTACCCTCATTTCCTCGGTTTGTCTATTTAATCGCACATCTTCTTCTCTAAATATTTCCTGTACTATATGTAAAAATATCTCTAATGCACCCGTTTTAATTTGTACTTCTCCTCTACTATCTACCTCTGCAAAGAAATTTACACTTTCACTAAGTTTGCTATCATATATCTGCAATAAAAAGTCCTTAAAACTTCTTTTTAAATTTTTTTCATCACTGATTTCTTGTATTCGATTATAAAATTCTTTAATCATCTGATTAAACTCTGGATTTTTTAAATCATTCTTTATAATATCTTTTACATTAACGAGACCTTCCTTATTTACCTGAGGAAATTTAGTCTCCTTAGCCATTATTGTTTGTAAAGCTGATTGGCTATATATCTCATTTAGTTCTGATCTCGGTATATAAATTATGCTTTCTTTTTCAATCTCTATATCGCTAGGTGCACTACTACTGGAATCTGGTGGATACATCGAATAGTGCTCCCCTTTGTTTGCAGCCTCTATGTCTATCTTAAGTTGGGTTAAAAGTTGATTAAATATCTTGGAAGCTTGTAGATTCTTTTCCTTTTTCATACTTAAAAAGTAGGGTTTTACCCAGTTTGCGCTTGTAAAAATTGAATGGTGATCTCTAAATAAAGCAACTAATCGGGTATAGTTAACATTAATACCTTTATCTTCACCTTCGGATATAATTGTCTCAGTTACCTCTAAGCCTTCTCCTTCAGTAGCTTTTCCACCCCATACTTCTCTAGCTGCTAATATAGCACAGCTGCATTCGGGACAACATAACTTCGATACCCCGATATTTATCTCTCCTTTTATATCATTATCTATTAATGCTTGTAATATTTGTAGCTCGGCATGAAGATTATTTTTATCTCCCCTCATTTTACTATTATAACCATTACTATAATGAAGTAGAGCATAGCCAAATTCCGTTCCTTCTTGCTTATCTATTGTAACTGCTTCAACTTCTCCCTTTATTCCCGTAGGCTTAACAGATAAATAGGATAATTCAGGTTGGCCTGTGATTAAACGTATACTACCGTTTGATCTCATTATCATATGGTGATGACTGCGTTTAAAAGCATCAACAATGTCTGTAGATACAGCTTTAGCAGTATTTTGGCTGATATAAGAAACAAGCTCTTGCTCAATCTTTCTGAGATCAGTAGCCAAACGCGATATTGCTATAGATGCTCCTCCTAATATTGCACCTATTATAAAATCACTATCATTTGTTCCCCCTATTTCTGAAAGTTGGTTAATGCTATAATTACGTAATTCCATGGGATCCGGCAAAGATAATACATGTTCGGCAAGCGTTGCAATGGCTTTGGCAAATCCTTTATTAGGAAGTTTCTTTGCTTCTTGTTTTATGTATTTTATACAAATTTCCTTAAATATTTTGTTTCTTACTTCCTGATCAATTCTACCGTTTGCTACCTCAGAAAGATAATACATTATATTATTTAATTGCTTTTTAAAGTTACTATCTTTTGACCCTATAAAAAACTCATTAGAAGCAATAAGGATCTTCTCTCCGTCAAAACAAACGGCCGAACATTCCGAGTTCAGTTGCAATAACCGAGCTAATGAATCTAATCTGCGTTGCAGTTTATTATCTTGTTGTCTGGATCTCTTTTGTATAGTATAAGCTTCACTCGGGCTCTCATTTTCTTTTGCAATATTTTCTCCGCTAACCTCCCTTTTTCTTTTCTTATGCGAATTAATATCTTTAATAGATGAATATATAGCATGTTGTATTGCTGCTAATTCATCTGTACTTATTTTTTCTACCTCTTTTTCCTTTTCTTTAGACTCAACTAAAATAACTTGTCGTTCTTCCAGTTTGGGTAATATTTCACGCAGTGCATATGCAGGTTCTCTCGAAGGGCTCTCAAATTGCTTTAAATAATTCACATTACCGGTGAAAACAACCATTAATGCATTATATACTGCCCACCACCCGCAATCATAACCTTCAAGCTGTTGATTACATTCATTACCGTCAACTATTTTTGCATCCGAAAATACAGGTAATATTCTATGCTTATGCTCTTTCCCTTCTGATTCAAAGGTATACTCCGTGCCTTGGGTTAATAAGTGCTTCAGTGATTTAGGTAATTTTGGTTTGGTGTTTAGTGAATCTAAATAAAATACTATTTCTTGGTTATTATTTAGCTCCACCCCAAAAGGTGTAACATAGTTCTTAGGTAACACTACACAGCTATGCCAATGAGTTCCTCCCTCGGTTAAAGTATCAGTTTCAGAGCTGACCTCAATTGTAGAAGTATTTATAATCATTATTATAGGCTTCTTTAAATCGCCGCCATCCTGATGGATCAGTCCGTTTGCTATAAGATCCTTGTCGCTATAAAACCCCCCTATATTCTTAGCATAGTTAATAGCTCCTTCTAATGCATTATCTTGTTTGGAGGAAGCCGGGGAATATATTGAAGACTGATCAGGGTGGATAATATGAACCCAATCCCCTAATATTTGGTTTAAAGCATTATTAATCCCGTGCCCTGTAGCCCAATCATCAGATTTTTTAACCTTACCTGTATAGTTAACAATTGCTTGTAGGCTAGTATATAACATTTCTAATCTTTTGATTTTTGAAGCTTCTAACACTTCTTGGGCAACTATTTTAGCTGCTATAGTTTGTATTTCCTCTTCAATCACTTCCTTTAATTTAGACGACTCGGTTTCTTCTAATACCCTTAATAAATGTGCTTTATATTCTTCTAACCTTTGTAGCTCATTGCTTTTCACAGTACACCTTCCCCGCCTAGTAAATAATGTAGATTTAATAATTGTTTAATAAGTTTTATTATAAAACTATATTTTAATATGTTATTATTTTTATTATAAATTATATTTCTAACTTTAAAAAGTATTTTGCTTATGAAAAATAATGAGAAGCATACTAATCAAGAAAATCTTAACTCTAAAAAAAGAGTAAGTTGGGCAGACTCCATTGAAGATAATGAGGGAAAAACACTTAGAGCTAAAAAGAAGGCTAAAGTTTCCCCCGAATCTCAAGGTTCAAGTCCCACTCAAAAATCATTAAAAAACTATTTTGCTCACATGTTTAGTAATGGCCGTTATGATGAAATAAGGCAAGAATGGGAGAGTCACATCGCAAGGCATACTAGAATAATAGAGCTTAAAGAGCTATATGGAGATGAGAGTGAAGAAGTATTAAAAATGGGTAAGAATATAATCGGTAAGCTACTTTGTTTAGATAATTATTCTCTGTTAAGGTGGGTTACAGTAAACTGCGATATAGAAGCTTTTAAATTAATTGCTGAAATGTCTTCTACAAAATACTTACAACGCATGGTACGTTATGATGACTATATGGCTTTTAGGCTATTTGTAAGTAGCAATCGGATTAATGAGAATAATCATGAGTATAACTCTTCTGAATGTATTGAGGGATTTAAACTTTTTTTGAAAACTGATAATAATGTAGTTAATATTTTCTGGAATTGTCTTAATATCACTGATAGCATTAAATCTGATTTTAATACTGCTCTAAAGGAAATGGGACTTGGACATCTTATAGATGATAACAAGGAAAATATTCCTCAAAATCAACTAAATTCATTTAAATACAGAATTCTTAGTACAGCTGCAGAGGCTACTAAAATAAATAGATAAATTAAAAGCTATCTTCCATAATTTTCATTATCATACTTTTTTACTTATGCACTTTTAGGAATATTTATAAATTTATTACTTTGTAATTTTTCTATATAGGACTTACTCTCCGGGAGTTGAGCTATATTGCTAATAATTCTATTTTTCAGTTCCTCAAAACCCACAACAAGTTAACTTACTATAGATTATATTAGCTGTGATAGAAAAGTTGACATAGGGAAAACTTTTGGAGATTTTATCTCTCTAAAATCATATTCTACATAAGGAAGATCAAATGCTAGCTGTAAACAATATTGAGCTTTTATTTGCTCCTGAAAATGTAATAAATTATTGCTTATTGGTTGATTTGCTGAAGTCTTAACCTCAATAAGTGCCCATGGCTTATCATTGTCCGTTATTAAAAAATCGACTTCACGCTTGTCTTTATCTCTTAAGAAAAATAAACCATAATTTCCAAAGCCGTAGTCATTCCAAAAGTCTATAGCTTTTTTAAAATGACATGCAACAAAATTTTCTAGCCTTGCACCAGCATCTTCTATAATAGACCAATCACAAAGATATAACTTAGGTTCTTTTATTAAGCTTCGGCTAATATTTTTGCTCCAAGGCCGAATAGTAAAACAATAAAAAAAGGATTCCAAGACATTTATCCAACGTCTTATCGTTTGATCTGATACTCTAACTTTTTTAGCAAGAGAAGTATAATTTAAAAGCTGCCCCGCTTGGTACTTTATAATATTAGCTAATACTTCTAACTGTGCTAATTCTTGAATCTTTGCTAAATCCCTTATGTCTTCTTTCAACATTTGTTGTTGCCGTAGGTTTTGCCATCTATTGTAAAACTTTTTCTCTTGCTTTAAAAAAGGCTCGGGAAATCCTCCGAATTCTAATAAAGACTTTATTAGATCATTCTCAATTTTCTTTGGGGAGCTTATAGCAGAGCCTAGTATCTCTGACTTTACAAGTTCAGCAACTGAAATAGGATGAACACGGTATAAAAAGTATCTTCCCATAAGGCTATCACCACCTTTACGGTAAACATCTAACTTGGCACTTTCTGTAACTATGATATCTAGCCTTCCTTTATACTCATCTATAAACCCTTTAAGAAAATTTTTCCAATGTGAATATTTATGGATTTCATCAAGTACTATATTGGGTCTAACATTTAATATCGCATCTATAGGTAAGTTACTGGCGATAGTATTATTTTCGGCTAGTATTTGTTCTCTATCGAAAGCATTATCCCAGTTTAAGTATTTATGGTACTTAGCTCTCTTCATAACATTTTTTGCTATGGTGGTTTTACCTACTTGCCTTGGGCCTGATAATAAAATCATTTGGTCATGACTGGCAAAGTGTTCTTCTATGATTTTCTGATATAAGCGCTGCATAAGTTATTTAGTTATATTATATTTAACTATACCATGCGTATCGGATTGGTCAAGACTAATTCGATACGTGCATCGACAAAGTACCTTTCAAAGGCTTTGTGTAGGACAGTCAACTTAGTTTCCTTCTTAAGGTTGCCCAATATTGTAACCGTTTGTTTATCTCTCTTTCAAATCCCCTTTCCACAGGTTTATAATAAATTCTCCTTTTAAACTTATCCGGAAAGTAGTTTTGTCCTGAGAAGCCTTCCTTAGTATCATGGTCGTAAACATATCCTTCAGCATACCCTTGCTCTTTCATTAACTCTGATGAAGCATTTAGTATGTGAAAGGGTGGCATTAAAGAACCATAATTTTTAGCATCTGATACAGAATTTTTATATGCTTTGTAAACAGCATTTGATTTTGGTGCTGTAGCTAGATATATTACTGCTTGTGCTATAGCTAGTTCCCCTTCAGGAGATCCTAAAAGCTCATAGGCTTGATTTGCAGCTAAAGCTTGTTGTAATGCAGCAGGGTCAGCCAATCCTATATCCTCTACAGCACACCTGACTAACCTCCTAATAATATATAAAGGGTTCTCCCCTGCAGTTAGCATCCTTGCTAACCAATACAAACTTGCATCACAATCTGATCCTCTTAAAGACTTATGTAATGCACTTATAAGATTATAATGCTGATCTCTACCTTTATCATAGATCGGTGTTCTTTTTTGCATTAATGAAAGCAATTCGGAAGAAGTTAAAGGGCTTGTATGCTTTAAATCAAAGAGCTCTTCGCATATGTTTAATAAAAATCGTGCATCGCCATCGGCCATGTCACATAGAGTAGTTCTCGCTTCTTCTCTTATAGGTAGTGGCTTATCTAACAATCTTTCTGCTCGTTTTAGTATATGGAGTAATGCATTAGTATCTAATCTATTCACAACAACTACTTTACAACGAGACAGAAGAGCGCTATTTAACTCAAAGGAAGGATTTTCAGTCGTAGCACCAATTAAAATTATAGTACCATTCTCTATATATGGTAGAAAGATATCTTGTTGAGAACGATTTAAATGATGAATCTCGTCTACTAATAGTATAGTGTTAATTCCGCATTTTTTATTTTCACTTGCTTTTTTAAATACATCCTTAAATTCTGCAGCTCCGCTTATTACAGCAGATAATGTATACAGGATACCTTCAATCTTTTTAGTAAGTAACCTTGCTATAGTTGTTTTCCCACATCCAGGAGGCCCCCAAAGTATCATACTTAAAGCATATGAATTCTTATCCAATTTTAGGAATAGTGAATCACTATCTAATATATGTTCTTGTCCATACACTTCATCTAAAGAAGTGGGTCTAAGCTTATCAGCTAATGGGGTTGTATTACTACTTTTAAACACTTATACGGCAAAAAATTATATAATTATCTTACATGCAATAATGTTAGCATATAAAAATAAATTAATAAAGTAGCCCTATTAGAGGTCTTGTCCAACAGCACTAAATTTATTATGAAGGCGGTGGTTAGCCCAAGTAAAAAATTTTGAAATGGCTATCCTAAGCAGGGAAGCTATATAAGATATAAGCCTTTATTTTACCTAGCTTTTAATCTTACTGATTTTATTATTTTTTTGGTAATGAATTTTTCAAGAAAGCCCCAACTCGGCCTTCTATATCATTTTATAGCTAAAACTACTTTTCCATATGCAAAATTTTATCTCTGTACCTGAGACTTTTCTAAGCTTTCATAATGCTCCCTAACAATTTTTACAGGTAATTCAATGCTATAGTAAGTAGAATGTTTCTCTATCTTATCTAAAGTTATACCTAGTTTTTCTCTAACCACTAACTTAATATGTTCAGGTTTATAGCTTAAAGGTAACTTGAAAGAGCAGCTTAAAGGATTATAAATATTTTCGCTTAATATTTCTAATTTTATATACTTATCTAAAATACGTGTTAGAATCCGATTTTTTATTATTTCCTCAATAGATCTGAATTCATCAGGACGTGGAGGAATTTTATATCCAAATTTATTTCCTAAATAAAGCATATAACAATCTTTTAATTCAGTAGAAGCAGTTTTTACAGAGCATTTAGTTGAATCTAGTTCAGTTTCAATTATAGAAGATACTTTATTTATTTGTGGTTGAATTTTGTTTTCAAAAAATTCTACCATTTTGTAGTTAGTTCGTTCCATGGATGTAAGAAGTAAATATAGTATATCAGTATTCTCTCCGGCTATTTGATATGCACATTTTATACCTTCTGCATGATACTTATATGCTTTTTTATACCATATGCTAGCGTGCTGGTTATCATAATCCCAATTATTGATAAATCTAGCATAATTTTTAGCGGTTTTTCCAAGCTCATAATAAATTTCCAGCTTAAAATTAGCTTTAGAACCCACATACTTAATACCCTGCTTTGCATAACTTATGGCTTCAGCGTAATAATTTAAATAATAGGCTGAAAGATGCAAATTAGAATATATATTCGAAATTAACTTTTTCTTTCCAGTCTCTAAAGCTAATGATAATGCTTCCTTACCAATATCCCGCACAGCATTCAAATTATCTTGTTTTACATATAACTCAATTATATTATTATACACTAATACAACTTTACTAGTAATAATATTAAACTTATTTAACTTATAGATATCTAAGGCTTTATTGGCATAAAACAGTGATAATTCATAGTTCTCCATTAGTAAATAAAGTTCATTAAAGGAGCAAAATATATCGAAAAAAATACTATGTGTTTCATTAGGATTCATTTCTTTACACATGCTATTTGCTTTTTGCAGATATTCTTCCGAGCTTTTTAGATAAGCTTCATAATTCTCACCTATTTTTGAGTTTTGTTTTACAGCAAAATGTACATAATATGAGGCTAAAGTTATATAGCACTTAACTAATTCAACATGAGGTATTAGTTTTACTGGGTTAACGCTTAATTTAAAAGCTGATTCATTTAAATGAAGAGATAAGTCAGCGTGTATTTTAGCATTAGTAAAATCTTCTATTTTTAAAAAATAACAACTCAAGTTAAGATGTGTTTGCGCATGAACCCTTGCAGGAGCTTGTAAACTCTCCAAAATAGATAATGCTTTAACATAATAATTATAACTTTCTTGATGATCACCTGCTTTTGAGTATCCTAGGCCTATACAGTTTAATAACAAAGCATATTTCATTTCATCTACTAAGTTATTTTTTTTATATAGCTCTTCAGATAGCTTTAAATATTTAAGTGCTTTAGTCCCATTATCTATATAACTAAGACATACTCCAAGCTCCTTATAAACGTCTCCTAGAGTTATTGGGTCAATCTTCTCACTATAGGTTTTTATTATATATTTATAATTTTTTATAGCTTCCTCATATTTGCCTATAGACATATCTAGTGTAGCCTTTTCTCTATATATACTAAAAACTAATGTAGAATAATTTCTTCCATATTCTGACTTAAGTTTAGTAACTTCTCTTACAAACAAATCATTAATTTTATTATAATACAATTCAAGGTTAGTTATGTCGGAGATTTCATGATAAATAGAGCATAAGCTCATATAATTTGTTATTAGGATTCTAACATTTATTTCGGATAAAGATTCTTGTTTTTCTATTACTTTTTGTAAAAGTATAATTGATTCGGAATACATTCCTTTATCAGATAATAAGATCGCTAAATTACTTTGAGCAGTCATATTATCATCATATTTCAACACTTCTCTATAGCACTGCTCTGCTTTATCTTCTTCTCCTGCGTTCGAATAGGCAACTCCTAGGTTATTTATTGTATCAAGTAATCTTTTATTGTTAGACTCAAAGATTTCCCTTCTAATTTGCACTACTTCTTCTAATATTTTTAAAACATTCTGAAAATCATCTTTCTCTCTATAAATATCAGCTAAATTATGCATTACATTAGTTTTATTCTCTAATTCTAAATTAGAAGTAATTTCGTTATAAAATAGTTCTAAAGACTTTTGGTAATGGCTTTGGGCTTTATCAAGCTTACCTAGCTTGGAATATGCTAATCCTAATCTATTATGCAAGCTCTTAAGCAAATATATAGGGTCTAGTTCAATTAGTTTAGCTAATTTTTCTAGTGCTTTTTCACTCTCAGTTAATATTTTTATTTTTAAAATATTAACTATAGAGTCGATATCTTCTTCCCAAGGTACTACTTCTTCATTAGATACTTTACTCACAATTTCAAGATCATTTTGGTGGAATCCATGCATTATTACTTTATGCCGAGTATAAAGAACTTTTCTCATTGAAGAATCTAGTTCTGGATGGCTTAACTCCTCAAATATCTTTTTGTAATTCTCACTCTCATATAACTTATCAATATATCCCCCTAAAAACCCTGTTGATGTCGCCTTAGCATGATGTGCCTTTTTACTATCCAACTTATGTAATAAGCGTTGAAATTTTATTTCTTTGTGCAACCTAATAAAGATTTTACTATCATCATTACTATCTTTTGATTTTTCTTTTACTTTTAACTTTTCTACAACTTCACTTTTTTGATCATTTTGAACTTTGGTATTTTGACTATTTTGTACAAATTTTCTTAGATCATTATTTCTCTCATCTTCATAGAAAGCTTCAGGAGACTTATTTTGTAAATCAATTGGAAGTTTTTGTCTCATTTCATTATATGAATCAACTAAATTTCTGAAATCCTTATTCTGTTCAAGTGGCTCTGAAAAATGCAGTTTTTTAGTAGCTACTATCCCTTGAGTAATAGCATTAATGAGTTTCCCAGCCTCTTTAGTCTTATCAGATGGTACATAACCAAAAAGTTTTTTTGCAGCTAGTTCTCCTTTAATAACTAAATCTAACACTCTAGTGTATTCTTCTAGTTTATCACTTTGTACTAAGCCTTTTAAGGTCTCTATAGCTACTTTGCTAGAAGCAATCTTTTTTAAATATTGTCCTCTTTGCTTCTCAGGAATAGTTATATAATTCTTTATTACCTTTTCTGAAAATTCTATAATGTATCTTGCTTTTTGTAGGATTTCTTCTTCTGTATAATATTTTTCTATTTGGCTACTGCTTTCTGAAGATTGTTGATTTTCCTGCACAACATCGTCGTTTATAGCCTTCTTTTGTTCATCGTTCTCTTCCTTAGCCTCTTTTTTTATTTTTAATCCTTTTTGAAGATTATTTGTTAAGAGTTTTACATCAATGCCTAGTACAAATTCTCCGTCATTTTTTAACAATTCTTCATTCTTTAATGATTTCCATATTTCAGTGGGTGCTAAATTTCTGCGTGTTTCTAAAAAGCTTTGTAATAAATTTATAAATGAAAGCAATGTTTCTCTTTCGCTGATAATAACATTAAACATTAATGTTATTAATTTGCTATTCTTTATAATTATCCAAGGCTGACCTTTGATATTATTTCTATAACCAACTAGCTTTTTAAAAAGCTTGCCAAAAACTCCCTTATTCTCATCATCATTTTCCCAAGATTTTAATCTATCAGAAATTTCTCTAGAGCGTTCACCAATTTTAACAAATATATATGCTATATGATAACGATCAGTTTTATTATTTTGTAAATCTATATTTTCAAAATGCTCAAGTTGTAAATATGCCTTTATAGCTGCTAAACACCTATAATCATGATAAAAAGAAGTTACCCAGACAATAGGTATAGCTAAAGGTTGACAACTTGTTACAATATTACTTTTACTAATATTTCCATGTGTTGTTCTATTTACAATTGATTTATAATTTTCTAAGTCTTCCTTAGGTATAAAAGAACTTATTAATGGCAGCTCATTCTGAAAAATATTATATATTTTTCCTTTTAATTCTTTTAATGCTTCCAATATATTATACTTTTTATCTGGTTCATTTAAAGCATACTTTATAACCTCTAGGAAAAGTAGACGTTCAGGTGACTTTATATCAAGCATATCTTTAAGATACCCTAGTTGCTCAAAATCAATTCCTCCTGCTCTTTTTCTTGTTTTTTCAGATGATTGTGATCTATCAATAAAACCATACTTATTTCTTATGCAGTTTGGGTCTTCATCTCTCCATTTAATATTATGAAAACACTCTCCTAGCTCTGCTAGTTTTTCTAGATTTCCTTCTTCCTCTATTTCCTCAATAATTAATATAGCCTTGAATAATACCTCAAAGTCCTTACTCATGCGCTGTATTGCATTATTATTTGTAGGCACTGGATTATTTTTTATTTCACTTACACCAGTATTTTCCCGCTGTGTATTGTTGCTTGTGTTATGAATATTAGCTAAAGATGAACTTGGTTGTAATCTTTTTACACCTAGATCATGTGCTGATGAGCCAAACCGATCTCTTATATTTTCGTTTATATTATTTTCTATTAATAAGTTTGCAACTTCTGTATTCCCCTCTCCTAGTGCCCAATGTAAAGCTGTTTGGCCATCATTATCTAATTTATTTATTTCTATTCCTTGTTTTATTAGTAAATTAATAATTTCTATAGAACCAAAGCCCGCAGCCCAATGAAGAATACTTCCACCAAATTCTAAGTCAGCTATATTTATGTTAGTTTTAATCTCTTTCTCTACTTGCTCAATATTATCTTCTTGTATTGCTTGAATTAGATTACTCTTCATTTGAATTAAAACCCTTTGCAGATTATTGTTTACACATATGCTTGGTTTATTGTCCTCTAAATGTCTATATATATTATCTAAGAATATATTTATTTTGTTACGGAATTATTAAAAAAATTACTTAGAATCTAAATTTTAACTATTTTCAAGTAGTTATAATGGTGAATATTGTTAGCTAAATTACTATATATATTTAAGATATAATAATTATGGTTTGTATTATGTTTGAAATTTCAATAAACAATATTTAGCCATGGATCGTATAAAAAGGTCTATTAACATTAAAACTCAATTAGGGGCTTTACTATAAGTACCTTCATTTATATAATCTACTTAGCATCCGGCTTAATTTCTTCTGTTGAAGTTGAGAGTTCTTCAGAATTAGCTGTAGATTTTTGAGCTATGTCTTCTACTTCAATTAACTTTTCATTATTCACAGACCAATTGGTATGTTTAAACTCAACTTTAGCTACAGGATATCCTTCAGCCATACAAAAGTATCCTTCTTTACTGTTGAGCCTTATAAGCTCTGTAGGTAGTACTAAGTGTTGAGTTATTTTTTGCTTATTTACATTTACACCATCTCTCATTTCGTGGGCACTATAGGATAATCCGGTTGTGATAACTTTCCTATTACCTACTCATAAACGGTAAGCCTTGGAACCTGCATAAACTAAGGAGCTCAGCACCAGAGTTCCGTTTTTGCACGTTCTCTAACACTGGGCCTAAATACCCTTCCTCACCTAGTAGTGGTAAATTTATTCTTTTAAGTAAGCTTTTAGCTCTTTTAGATAATCTACTAAACTCCGGTACTTTTAGCCTAAGTCCAGTAAGCTCAAATATAGATCTAACAAACCCTTCAGTTTGCCTCAACGGCAACTTAAGTAGTATGCGTAATGTTACCATAGTTTCTATTGCATAATCCGAGTAATAAGTTAGGCGTCCTTGTTTACACATATTATCATTTACAGCATACCATAACTGCTCTATATCTCCC
>NZ_JSWE01000229.1 GCF_000815465.1 Candidatus Jidaibacter acanthamoeba
AAATATAATCTCCAGTTAAATTGATATGTTCTCAGCCTAGTGGCGATAAATTCTTAAAGAATACTATTGAAAAATATACTAATCAGTACCCAGATGGATATACATTTGATTCGCCGCTTTATAACAGAGTTAAAGAAAGAGCAATGGAACAGAGAGTGGTAAATATGTGACGTGAGCACTGGGCCTAAAAAGGAATAGAGTTGGTAAAATTATAAGTCAGGTAAATAGAGCCTACGAAGTTATATATTTAAAAACTCTCCCATTTATAATCTCTTAAGGGATCTTTAGTTTCTCTTTTTAAATATACCTAAGCCGATATTTACCTCTTACTTAAATCCTTATCAATAATTATTACCCATATAACACAATATTACTCATTGCTCTGCTTTGAAAGCAGGTTAAGATCTTAGGAATTAGCTGTAAAGTATATTTAATGTATTAGCGTAGGATATTTTCCGTTTTCTATCGTTACCCCTATAAGAAAGAACAAATA
Organism: Candidatus Jidaibacter acanthamoeba; assembly: GCF_000815465.1. Lineage (NCBI taxonomy): Bacteria > Pseudomonadati > Pseudomonadota > Alphaproteobacteria > Rickettsiales > Candidatus Midichloriaceae > Candidatus Jidaibacter > Candidatus Jidaibacter acanthamoebae. The sequence continues at coordinate 494 of NZ_JSWE01000229.1, forward strand.
TCTAAATAATATAATTGAGCAAGATCATAGACGGATAAAATGGAAAACCAAAGATGCTATGGGCTATCATAGTTACAAAACAGCCTATCGAGGTATTGAGACAATGACCATGTTATTTAAGGGACAGCTTTATCACTTGCTTAAGAGTTCAGCTATAAATATTAAATACTTTATTGAGAGACAATTTAATTTACCTACTCCTGCTTATATATTCTAAA
>NZ_JSWE01000230.1 GCF_000815465.1 Candidatus Jidaibacter acanthamoeba
CTTGTTTACACATATTATCATTTACAGCATACCATAACTGCTCTATATCTCCCCCTATCCAGACTGTAATTGATCCTCTGCCCTTTAAAGATTAATTATATTCTTTCCAATTATTTATTTTGTATTTAACCTTACCCTTGCTTCTTTTCTTCATTTGAACTTAGCTGTTTTTTTCCTTAGCTTATCAATATGATTGCCTTGCACTCTTTAAGCCATTCTTCTTATTTTAATTCTTTCAGACTTTTGTTAATTTCAACCTCCTTTACATATTTGAGCAACAACGCCACTATTGGTTGGTATAAGGCATTACCTAAAGAAACGAGGGAGCAAACCTTGCTTACTGCCAATACCAGAAGGCTTAGAGATGAAATTAATGAAGGAATAAGAGAACGTTTAACCGCATCAGGCGAGTTGAAAAAAGAAATAATGGAGTTCTTGGCTTTAAAGCAGGTTGACTTCACTATTGCAGATCATAAGTTTGCTCCTTCTTTTGGCAAAGGAAATATACTGAAATTTAATAAGAAATATAAAAACGGTATTAATGCAGGAGATTATTTAAAAGTTGTAAAGATTAATGAACTAACAAATAGCTTAACGCTAGAGAAGGGAGGAAGAAAGATTCTATATTATCTAAAGAAGGAAATTAATTATGAAAACAAGTTTGAAGTATTCAATGAGGTGAAATTACAGCTGCAGGAAGGGCTTAAAATTAGATTTACTAAGAACAATAATCAAATTGGATTGGTTAATTCTGAAACAGCTAAAATTGAAAAAATAAATAAGGATAAGATAACGTTAAAACTAGAAGACGGTACGGTAAAAAATTTTCATAAAGAGCGCTAACAAATGTTTTACCATTAATATCTATAATAATTCCCAGTATCATTATTAGTTAAGCTTTATAATTTAATAATTTTTATGTTGTAACATTTTTAATAATTCTTCCATATTAAGGAAGCTTATAAGCATTTTATAATAAAAACCTTTTAATTAGGAGCTTCCTATGACAAAAACTGTATATGTGCCACAGGGTAATTGTGCTAGGTTTATCCATGATATAACTAGTAAATATGATATTGATGGCTTATACACTGATGATTTCTCAACATGTTCTATCCTAGTTTGTATTAGTAAAGATTTCTCTAGAATGATTCTCGCTCATTTAGATACACATGTTACATTTGATCAATTAAAAGAAGATATAGATTATGTTGGAGAATTTGAAAGTATAGTAATTATCTCGCGTGATCAGGGAAAATATGTTAAGGATAATTGGGTAAGATTTATTGAAGAAAAGTTAAGATACAAAGTTTATCAGTTAGAAATAACAAATGATATTCAAGGTATTTACATATCCCCTACATCCAACAACTTTAAAATTTTAGATGTTAAGGTTCCTAATATAAAAACTTGTACTAGAAATAACTTAGAATTAATCCATCATCCACAGGAACAACAAATATTAGCAGTAAGACATATTGGAGATATTGTTGGTAAAAGAGCTATGATGAAATTAGGCGGTACTCCAATTGATCAAAAAAAACAATATCTTATATTTGATGGACAGGCATGGCAACCATTAAGTGAAAAGGAGACTGAAGTTAATGATAATCATACATTAACAAAACAAGAAATGAGGGTTTTAACCCCGCAAAAATCATATGTTGCATTAGCATCTGAATTAAATGCGATTGGTAGAAGTTTTAATCAACATTTAAAAACAGTGAATTCATTAGAAGATGTTGTATTAATAACAACTTCATATCTAGAAGAATATTTACATAATTATAATCATCCATATTTATTTAAAAGGAACTTGAAAGAAAGAATTAATTTTGAGAACAATGTACCTCAAACTCTAGAAGATAAATCTTTTAAAGCAAAATTGAACCTAACTTTAAACAGAGAGGAAGATAGTTTCTTAGAGATACAAGATCTTTTTAATTCCTATATAAAAAATGCCCCAGATACAGAATATAAAACTAGAAATATGGAATATAATACCTTGTTTTCAGATGCATATCTAAGAAGAAAATACTACTATGATTTAAAACAGAATTATAAAGAAATAGAAAATCAGGCTACCACTTTAAACGAACAAGCAGTAGAAGGTTACAAAAATAATAAGTTCCAAAGTGCAGCAGATTTATTTTTCAAAGCTATTCAGCTTTACACTTGTTGTAGTTTAAAAAATGATCCTAAATTAGCTACTCTTTATTATAATTGTGGAAAATCTTTTCAACAATTAAGTAAGTACGAAGAAGCTAAGTTTTTCCTTAATACAAGCTTAATACTAAGAGAAAATTATATTGAGCCAAGGCCAAGGGCAGAAATTGAAAAAACAAAAAAGGCAATTGATGAGTGTAAAAGAGCCCAAGAACAACCATCCACTACATGGGTTGAGTCTTCCTCCAACCGCGCTAGTAGTAATTCCCAGGGGTTAGGTAAGTAAAGATTTATAATAAGCTGTATACACTTAGCTATACAGCTTAAGCTAAGATTCTAAAAAGTTTCCAGATAAATGTATGTCATGGTGTATACAAAACAATACAGAGATGTATGCACATGTATGTACTTAGATAACACTAGGTTATACCTGGCTTACAGACGATGCACTGTTAGGCGCGATTGGTGTGATCAGGATTTTTAGTCCTGATTTCCTTTTCGGCTATGCCGTCGTCCTTTTAAGTAGGTTGTTAATTAGAGGAGTTTTTAGTAGTTACTATAATGATTGTAAAGTTAAGCCCTAGTGGCGATTGAACGAAAAGATAGGGAGATAAGGCTAAAAGCCCTATCAAGATTTTTTATAGATTTTAAGTTATGAACTGCTTTAACTTCCGAGTGTATTCTTAGGTAACTCGGATATAAAACAGCTTCTATTAATTCGTATTCTGTTCCTATGTTATCACAAAAATCACCTGTATAACCGTTAATAAGTGTCGTTCCCAATATATATTATCAACGATGATTAGTAGTTGTTGATTAAAGAGTGTATAAACTTCTCTGGTATACTCGCAAAAGCCGTTTGTGTGACCTACAATCATATAATTAATTATGTAATATATAGGTGCTTTCAGGATAGCTTTATGCGATGTGGGAAGGGGGTTATAAGCTTGCGAATATAAAACTAGGCATTAGCAGAAGTGAATATTGAGGCAATTAAGCTTAAAGAATTAGGGATGTATTTGATACACAATTTAGATGAGAAGTGAGTAATGAGGATGTTACATGCTTTGTCTCCGGTCAATGACCAACAAAAGATAATTTAATAAAATGTAATGACTTTAAAGTGCGATATTTTCCAAATCGGTATTTTGCCTGCTGCTCAGAAAAGGTAAGATCCTCAAAAACAGCAAAAACTGCTGATTAATAAATATAGTTTTTTTCTTATGATAAATAAGATTAATGCCTCCTCCGAAATATTTTAATACCTCCTCAAGATGTAAAAGTATGGGTAGTACTTTATAGCTTCTTACAATCTTCATTCATAATTCGGCACTATATCCATAGCCCGGAAACGAATAAAATATACGATACTGAAGAAAATCAGGCTTTAATTCATTCCTAGGATTTTACCTTTTCCGAACGTTGGATAAAGACACCAAAATTTGGTATCTACCCCTACTAGAGGCCTTTAACTTATGAATAACATTCTCCACTATCCCACTTGACACATTTCCCACTATAAGTTATTATTATATAATAAAGTATTTAAGAATTAAATTATGAGAACCGAGAACTTTAAAATGCTTAAATTAGATTCTAAAGGCAGAGTGTGTTTAGGCAAATTAATAGAAAAAGGAGTTAGCAGCTATAAAGCTTATGTTGATGAAGATACCCATAAAGTTATCTTAGAACCATATGTAGAAATTCCGATAAAAGAAGCTTGGCTTTTTAATAATAAAGGTGCATTGAATCAAGTCAGGAAAGGCATTGAAGAATCTGCTGAAGGTGAAGTACAAGATATTGGAAGCTTTTCCAAATATATTTCCGAGAATGAGTAATGCCTTTTCGTTTATTGTTTACTAAACAAGCTACTGAAATTTAAAGAGATTAAAGGAAAATAAGAGCCTTCAAAAGAGATATAATGCAGTATGCAAAACTCTAGGATATTTAGAAGCTAACCCTAAGCATCCGAGTTTACAAACACATAAATATAGTGCATTACAAGGACTGAATGGAGAAGGGATATTAGAAGCCTATGTGGAAAATAAAACACCTGCTGCATATAGAATTTTTTGGCATTATGGTATAGGTAAAGGGGTTATAGCAATTATTGCAATAACCCCGCATCCATAAAAGACAATTTTGTAAAAGGATATAACCAGGAGAGCATGTATATTGGCAAAAAGCCTGGATATAGTAAATTCCTATTAATATTTCACATAAAGTAATCGATGTTATGAATTTGTTAAAACATGTAAAACTATTTACTTATTTTGTGATCATCTATTTTGCAATTATTGTAATCGGAATAAGTACATATGGTATGATTAAGTTCTATAAAATTCCTATTTATAGATCTAGTAATTTAATTGCAAGCCTTCCCCTTCTTTTATGGTATTTAATAGGCATATACTTAACAGGGTGGACTGCATATAGTTGTAGTAGGAAAGCAAAGTTGATATTAAATAATTCAAAGTAAATTATATAGTTTTAGGCCTTGTTACTTAGGAACTATAAGGGAAGTAGGTATAAGTTTATCAATTAGTTTAGCCCCTTATAAGTAAGGTGGGGGAGCGCGCTATTAAAAGGCGTCGTAGCGAGCTCACCGATTTCATTAATATTAGTAATTTCTCTTCTTTTCAGCCTGTAACTCCTTCCAATACTCATATTCTTTCATTCGGGCTTTATAAGCTTCGGTATTGAACCGCATACCATATTATTCGGGTTTATCTTAGCTAACTTTTGGTTGGTTTCTTCAAATACCCGCATTACTTTAGCTATGTACCTTTAATAGCCGAACTTATCTATTTTATTGTTCAGAGAACTAAAAGGTCGTAAGTTTGTCTCTATATTGTATCGGCGCTTTATTGAGATCTGGCCGGGATCCTAGTTAAAAAGGGACATTTTAAAAAAATAAAATTTGTTTAAAAAGTTATTTCATTTTTCTAACATGATCCCAAGTGGAACTACTAATAACACTCTCGAACCTCTGAATTCAGTGTTACTTTCACCTTATCAGTGAACTGAGGTGTAGGTGTGCCCTGGATTATGGGGGTAGGATCTTCAGATTGTAGAGAGTACCCTATTTCACTACTTTGCTGATTAGGTACTTTTATATTTGTAATGCTAAAGTTTCTATTACTTATCCTTTTAATTGATTTATGATGTCCTAGCTCGTCAAATATAATTAGTTTTTTGCTGTCTTCGTTAATGAAAACTTGAGTAGTACATAACCTAGTATCCCCATGTATCTTAAGCTCAATAGGACCATTATTTATAAACTTAACACCATTTTGTCCAACCTTTCTATAACATATTCCTTTTTCTAATGCATTTTGACACTGTTTTAAAGTCTGGTTATCTAGTTTATTAGATATACCTGGATCAATTAAGGCGTAGTAATTACTGAATAACTCATTATCTATATGGACGACACCCTCTGTATTTTCTCTATATACTTTAGAGCTAATGCACCAAGATGTTATAGGTTTTGTTTCTTTATGTATAGCATTAGCAGTAGCGGTTATTGCTTGTTGTTTTTGCTTCTGAAAGTAAAGGTGTATTTTTACTGGGTCAAAAAGTTCAGCGCCAATTACTTCTTCCTCCGCCCCTTCTAAAAGGAAATCCTCACTCTTTGCGATTTGTAAAACAAGGTTCTCATCCAGATCACTAAGACCTATATTAGCTTCACTTGTTTTACCTCTAAGAAATAAAATTAAAGCTTTATATAAAATTGCAGACAGGTTAGATGGATCTAATTCTAAAGCTTTTTCTAAAAGATTTTGAGCAAGATCATATCTATCTGAGTCATGCTGAGCAATAACTAAACAGGAACAGGAAGTATATAATCCTACAAGTAACTGGGAGTTAATATTAAAGCTTGATAGCTCTAATGTTATGTTGATAGCTTCTTCAATCCTTGAGTTCTCTACATAAGTTAAAGCTTTAAAAATTTTTATGAAATTATTATTTCGATAATTATTTTGGTAAACGTCTTTAGTAGTTTCTATAAATTTTAGTCCCTCTTCCTTAAAGCCATAGCTTATAGTATTGTGAAGATATTTTATAATAGCATGGTCTAAATTGATATTTTTTTGTGCACTTATGTGCTTAAAGGATTCTTTTATACATAATAATGCTAAATCATGGTTGCCTAGTCTATGATGACATATTGTTTGAATATCAAGGGCTAAGGAATAAGAAAAGTTATCGTTTAAATATTTCCTATTGCTTGCTTCTTTTAGTGCTAACTCCCATGTTATATCCCCTTTTAGTAATTTGATATAAGTAATACTTAGATCAGGATATATATTACATTTAGACTCAGTTGATATTCTTAATGCTTTATCATATTCTTTCCTTTCAATTAACCTTGAGAGAAATGAATTAAAGATATCAATATCATCTTCAACCAGCGAAAATGCGGCTTCAAAATTACTATAAGCACTCTCCACATTAAACAAGTTAAATTGCGCGCGCCCTAAATTATAATGAAGAAACCCGACTATACGCTTATCCTCATTAGGTAGACAATATTTAAGACCTAGTTGTGCAGTCACTACCACTTTATGGTAGGAGCCTAATTCAAAATATAAGCTGCAAGCATGATTATATAGCTCACTTATTGAAATATTTTTAACTTCTCTCTCTTCAAAAGAGCTAACCATTTTTATTGCAAAGTCAATAAACTGCTCTATTGCTGAGTATTCTCCTATATTCTTTAGAACCTCACATACATGAAAATAACCTATTATTATATAGTTTTTAGATAGTTTATATTTGTTGATTAGATGGTCTAGATATATACCTAATTGCTTTGCATTGATAGATTTTGAAACAACAAAGCAATCCACTAAGGTAGAAAGCAAAAAAGAATTAGTTTTGTTTAAAGTGTAAGCAGTCTCTAGCAACTCCGTAGCATCTTCAAACTTCTTTTGAAAAATTTTTTTCTCAAGAAGGGCCTTATAATATTGAGATAAACCATCAATTTCTCGAAACTCATTATCCTGTTTTTGTTGATCACCAAGTTCATATTGTTTTGCAACTTTAATTCTCCCTTCTTTTACAGCCTTGCTAAGTTGCAAATAATCCATTCCATTCTTTTCTTTTATCCTTGCATTTGCTTTCAATCTCCTGAGTTCAATTAGTGCATTGCTTTTTAAGTTTATTGCAGCGGTATGTAGGGGGGTTAAACCCTGTTTATCCTTGGTATTTAAATTAGCCCCCTTACTATATAAGAGAGAAATTAATCCTTTGCTGTCAGTATGAATTGCTCTATGAAGTGGAGTTATCCCTAGTGTATCTTGAGTGTTAGGGTTAAATCCTTTTTCTAATAAATATTTTACTATATCTATAGCATTATATAAACATGCTTCTTGTAAGAGATTACAATGGCCAGGATCATAAATTTCTCTAAATTTATATCCGCATTTTTCTATTAGAAACTTAATAGTATTAAGTCCTTCATTTTTGCGGACTACATTAATTGCTACTTTGCCGAACATCTCTTGGGCAGGTATATTAACAACTAAATCTTTCCAACCATACAAGTATAATTCTATTGTACTTATCTCAGCTCTTTTTAATAAAATAAAAAAAACTTCTTTTTTTGTTTCTTGATCATTAAATATGTCATTTCTCAAAGATTATATATATTTTTTTAACATATACTTCTCCTATTATTAATAATATAAAATTTAATCTGCACCTTGTTGGCGCTCAATAAGGGGTCTGACTGAATCTTGCCCAAAAAGCTCATCTTTTTTGAGGATAAAGCTAATAAGCATCTCACAGAGGTTCTACATATATTTAGAGTTTTAGCTATTTGTGATTTACTTAGCCCTTGTTGGAATAATTGCTGTATTTGAGAAGTTTTATTTGCTACAGTTTTTGGTCTTCCATGGGGCTTTCCTAACTTTCTCGCATGAGCAATATCTGCTTTAACCCTTTCTTTTAATAATTCATGCTCAAACTCAGCAAAGATTGCTAATAAACCTGCCATAGCTTGACCTGTAGCTGTGGTTAAATCCAAAGCTTGTGTGATAGATATAAAGCCTACCCCTAAATCATTTAGTTCTTTTAGGGTTCCAATTAAGTCAGTAACTGAGCGCCCCCAGCGATCTAAACGCCAAACAATTATCATATCAATCTCCCTCCTCTTTGATGCTTTTAATAATAGCTCACGTTTTGCTCTAATATTTGCCCTGGAATCAATATCCTCAATTTTTAATACAGTCTCTAACTTACGAGCCGCTACGTAATTTTCTAAAGCTTGCATTTGCATTGGTAATGTATAATGTATGTTAATCGATAGTTGAAATTCTAGTATATAACCCTACCTTCATTTTGTCCTGGCCAAAAACCCTTTTAAAAATCATATCATAAATTAAAATCCTTATTTTATCTAGCTTTTAAAGTTTAAAAATGGGGTAGTGATACCGTGTATGGAGTCAAGTATATAACATTTGTGAGTTGTATTTAGT
>NZ_JSWE01000231.1 GCF_000815465.1 Candidatus Jidaibacter acanthamoeba
GATACATTACCACTCATCTTCTGCGCTATGTGCACATCATACTTATCTGCTATTCTCTTTAAAAAACTATGCCTAAGCATATGGGGAGTAAGGTTGAATTTCTCTTCTTCTTCAAGATATGCATTAGCTAACTTTGATATCCTTCTGCATATCCTTATTATCTCAAATCTTGTAATCCTGTTGCCGTACTTGGTTATAAGTAAGGGGGATTCTAAAGATAACTCAGTACGAGTAGATAAATACTTATCAAGATGATCTCTTGCTTCATTGGGCAAAGGTACTTTAGTCGATATCTTCTTACTCTTTGACCTTTTTACCTCATGGAAACCTCTGTGGTGGTACTGACCATAGTTAAGTATAGCTAACTCTGATTCTCTAAGTCCGGTTGTAAGTAATATATAAAATACAGTTACTTCAAGTAGAGGATTCTGATTCTTTTGCTTGCAGGTTGCCATCCTATGTTCACATGCAGATTTAAGCCGAAGTATTTGCTTATCACTTAACCCGTTCCACCTGGGTTCTTCTATTTCAATAATTCTAACACCTT
>NZ_JSWE01000232.1 GCF_000815465.1 Candidatus Jidaibacter acanthamoeba
GTGACGTCATTTGAAATCTACAGACTTGTACTTTTTCATATAGCTAATTATTAAGTTGCTTGCCTTACCTTATATCTACCTTCATATTTCATTTCTCGCAATACTGCCCTTTTAACTTACATAGCAATATTGTCTTTATGAGCACACATTAACCCAATATGTTTTGTTGCTGTATTTATAAAAGCTTCTTCACTTTTTCGTATGTAATGATGCAACTTAAATTGGGTATATACATATTCAGCAAAAACCATTCCCCAACCTTGCCTTTTAAACTCTTCCTTGAAAGGATCTACAACTTCATATTCCTCTCTATCACTAAACATGTATTCTTCAAATTCTTTCCTTGCCTTCTCTTCCCCTGCCCTACCCCAACGATCTTCTAGTTCAGCTAACGCCTTACTTCTAAGTTCATTCGCTATTTTCTTTACCTTTATTTCTATAATCTCTTCTTTCCTTCTTTCTTCTGCCTTACGGATATTCTCTTCTCTAAACTTTATAATTTCTTTTTCCCTTATCTTCTCTCTTTCCTT
>NZ_JSWE01000233.1 GCF_000815465.1 Candidatus Jidaibacter acanthamoeba
AAGCGCTATGTGATCTTTGTTTATTATAATATTCTTCCCATACTTTAAGTTTATCTGGGAGATCACTAGCATTAGGATTAATACTTGTATAAAACTCATCTAAATCTGTACGTTGTGATCTCTCTACCTTCCCATTTAAGTGTGGAGAGAAAGCTTTTATAGGTCGAAATTTAATCTTTTTTTCTTTTAGGTAATCCTGGACTAAATAAGCAAAAAACTCTTGCCCACGATCTGTTTGAATACGTTGTATTGGAAATGGCATGTGCTTTATTACACACTCTAAAAAGTTAACAGTATTTAAGGACGTACGCCTTTTATATATTCCTAATATTTTATATCTTGTACAATCATCAATCGCTGTATACTGGTAAACCCCTTGAGCTATTTTACAAACATCCATCTGCACCCGTTCTCCGGGTATTTTACAATTATATCGCTTAACTTGTTTACGATAATGACGTTTTAGTTGTAGGTAACCTACTTCATGCTTCTTTAAGACTTTGTGTATAGTAGCTACAGATAATGATATTTCATGCAATCGTTTTAACTCACTTTGTATCCTTCTTACTCCTAACTTCCTTTCTTTCCTTAAAGTAAGAATAATTTCTTCGTTTATCTCATCCCTCTTTTGTAATGGCGAATTTTTAGGCCTAGTACTTATATTTTTCAACCCTTCCATCCCTCTTTCTTTATAGCGTTTACTCCATTTTCTTAGCGTAAACCTTGAAATCCCAAAGTGCTGGCATACTTCCTTCGCATCCCCTAGTTCTTCATATAGTTTGATCCATTTAAGACGGTTTTTTACTTTGGTATCCATTTTCCAATTTGAATAGTTATTACCACATACAGATATCCTAACAACCTAAAGTAACACTGTAAAAAGGTTTATTTCTTACCTTTATATACTCATCTATTTACTAAAAGTCACAACTTCTGCTGACATCTGAGTGGTAATGTTCTATATGAATCACACATACCTGATAAGCCAAAATCAGAACTGGCTAACCAAGCATTAAGTTGGCAAGGTAAAGAAAGTCGCCTTATTAGTAATCAAGATAAAGTTACATATAATGATGTTAAAGAAAAAGCTAAGGAAGCTTATAACAACATACATCCAAGTGTACCGACTTCAATAGACGGGTTTGATTTGAAAAAGGGAAGTTATGAAAGTTTAAGATCACAAGTTATGGCAAATACCAACTTAGAAGAGGGCTCGACCGAAGTAGCTAAAGTTATAACCGAGAGTGCACCTAAATTTACTGCTGATTTCAAAAATAATTTATCTAATAACTTAAACGAACTAAGTAAGCATTATGCTTCCGATCCGAACGGTAACATTACAAATGAGGTTAATAAAACACATAGTAAAGTACCTGAGGAGATCGATAAGGTACGCTCAAATACAAATAAAGAAGAGTTGAAATTAAATAAAGAATACAAAGAAACTAAAAATACACTACATACGGTAAAAGCAGCTAAAAATATTTTAAAAGAGGAAAAAGAATAAAGTATTATATATGTGCATATATAATATAAAATGCATTGCATATTACTTGATAAATGATACTATATTATAGTATGTTTAAAAGAAGATAAGAGGGCTAATTATGAAGAAAAATGTAACTATAAGATTAGATAATGATGTAATAAATATATTAGATGTCTTAGCAAGTAAAACATCTTCAACTAAAACGGAAATTATTGAGAAAGCATTATATGCATATGCGCTAAATAATAAAAAAGATAAAAGTCATTTGCTGAAGTTTGCCGGTAGTTGGAAAGAGGATGAAGCAAATAGAATGCTTAATGATATTTATTCCTCAAGAATAAGTAAGGAGTAAATGCAATGAAACTATATTTACTTGATACGGATACGATTATTTATTTTATTAAGGGACATGATGCGGTAGTAGAGAAGTTTATAAGCTCTCCGCTTGTTCAGTTATATATATCAGACATCACCTGTGCCGAACTTTATTACGGTGCATATAACTCTGAGTTTCCTGAGCGTAATTTAAGAACAGTAAGCGGTGTAATCGGTAATTTAAGTGCAGTACCGTTTAACACTAATGCAAGTAAAGTATTCGGTGAGCTTAAAGCGGAGTTAAAGAAAAAAGGCGAACTGATAGCAGATATGGATTTAATGATTGCTGCAATTGCAGTTGCCGGTAATTACACATTAGTAACTAACAACATAAAACACTTTGAAAGAATTAAAGATTTAAAATTAGAAAATTGGAGCGAATATGAGTATAAAGCTAAGAAGCATTAGAGATATAGTATCTTATATTAGAGAAATATTTGACAGTAGAAATTACCAAAATATTACCTTTTTTAAAGTAGTAGTAATAAGTGTAATAGTGATTATAGCTATATGGTTATTCAGTAGCATATATTTTGCAAACAAAGTTTATAATTTCGTCACCGAAAGAGTTACTACTCTACAAGATAAAGCAAACCATGAAATTACCACTAAAGGAGAAAGCCTAAGTTATTTAGGACATACTCTTATAAAGTATAAAAATGATGAAAGAGAAGCAGCTAATGAAGTATACCGAGCTGCCCAAAAAAGAAGCAGATCTGAAAAGCAAAGCGCCCAAGAAGCAGAGCTTAATAGAGCAATGGGTGTAATCTCAAATATGACATATGAGCAGGCAATTTCAGAGCGTGCTCATGAGCCAGTAATACTTGTTAGGTACTTGGAATCTTGTAGCAGCGAAGTTTATAGCTGGTTACCTCAAAGAAGTTTAGTAGTTCAAACTAAACTCAAAGTGTTAGAGAAATATAAGCAAGAACTAGCAACGAGAACTGATTGGGATAAAGGAGAAAAGCGTGCTAAAGAAGATTATATAAAAGAATACGGGAGTATAGATCCGAATATAACAATATCACATTTACTAAAGCTGCTAAAAGAAAAGCAACCTGAGGAGCTAATGCTTGAAAGCCATACCTTAAATGGACATAGCGACACAATTGAATCATTGGAAAAAATGCACATATGTATGAACAAAAGTGAGGAAGTATTAAAAGCACTTTACTACTTTTGGTATGATTATGCGGAAACAAATAATTCAGGGTGGAACTTTCATAAGCTTCAATCCATAGCTAATAATTTGCAACTAGGACAGGATTTAGACTTTAGCGTAATTAACATTATAACTGAAGAAGCCCAAAGATTTAAAACTATTCCGGGTTACCGAGATTCGCGACCTTTAGAGTCTATGAGAGAATATTTAAATAGAGGCCAGTATAAAGATAGAATAAGTTTAATAATGGCTTTCTTTGCAGAAACAAACGACAAATTAGCTCAGCTTAATCCAAATAACATGGGATTTAAGACCAATGCCTTCCAGTTTAGAATGAGAGAATATAATTCATGGAAAGCTAAGTGGGATGAAATGCA
>NZ_JSWE01000234.1 GCF_000815465.1 Candidatus Jidaibacter acanthamoeba
AAGGAATGAGTAAACTGAGGAAATATAGTAAGGAATTTAAAGAAGAAGCAGTTAAGCTAGTTAGAAATAGCGGCAAAACATATAGTGAAATATCGGGAGATTTGTCGATACCTAGGAGTACATTGGCTCTATGGATGAAAGGAAGAGAGAGCTTAGGGGGTGAAAGCAGCTTAAATAAAGAAGAAATAAAGGCACTAAGGAAAGAAAATCTTATTCTAAAAGAAGAAAGAGAAATATTAAAAAAGGCCTTAGCCATCTTTTCAGGGAAAAAGTAGAAAGGTTTAAATTTATGCAGAAATATAAAGATAAATTTAAACTTGAGAGGATGGCTAAAATGTTAAAAGTATCGCGTAGCGGGTATTACAAATATTTAAATAGTAAGATTGAGAGAAAAGAAGATAAAGATTTAAGGTTAGTAACGGAAATTAAGGCGATATATAGCTATAGTCGCAGTACTTACGGAAGCCCGAGGATTTATGCCGAACTGAGATTAAAAGGAGAAAAGGTAAACAGGAAAAGAGTAGAGCGCTTAATGAGAATACATAATATTAAGGCAAAAAGAAAAGGCGGATATAAGATAAGGCATAAACCTGCTCTTAGAGAAATAAAAGAAAATCTGATAAAGCAAGATTTCAGGTGTAATAAACCTAATGAAAAGTGGGTTAGCGATATCTCATATATACCTACTTCTTTGGGGTGGATATATTTGGCAGTAATATTGGATTTGTTTTCCAAAAAAGTTGTAGGTATGGCACTAGACTCTAAAATAGATACTAATCTCATAATCAAAGCTTTTGACCAGGCTATAAGCAGAAGAGATATAAATCATGGCTTGATATTTCACTCTGATAGAGGTAGCCAATACACTTGCGGTAAATTTCAGAAAATCTTAGCTTTGAAGCAAATCAGCTGTAGTATGAGTGCTAAAGGTAATTGTTATGATAATGCAGTTGCAGAGAGCTTCTTTAGTACTTTGAAAACTGAAATAAATTGTAAATTCTATAATTTACATGATGCTAAAACCGGTATATTCGAGTATATTGAGTGCTGGTATAACAATAAACGTCTACATTCTTCTTTAGGATACTTATCTCCTAATGAGTTTGAAAACCTTTATTATAATAATTATACATAGACAACATTCGTCTACACAACAGGGGGAACTTCAGGGATGAAATAGTTGCAGATGGTGGATATTCTTTTAGTAACTGAAAGGGGGAAGCCTGGATATCTGCTTTTATTACTAATAGGCTGTCAATTTCAGTTTTAAGTTTAGCAGGAAGACTTTGATAAAGAGTATCAAATAATTGCTGGTGGACTTCCCCACAAACACTAATAATTAATCGCTCTAGAACTGTTGGACCAGGTAAGATTACCCGCGTCGTAAGCAGATAATGCTCTGCTTTTTCGAATAACCCATTTGGCAGATTTCCTTGCTTAGCTAAAACATGCAGCCATTTAATAAGCTGATTTTGTATATTTTCGTCATATTTGCGAAAACCTAAATATTCTAGAATGCTTTTACGCTGTTCAGAAAAGGTAGCATCTCGTTCTGGACTCATAATAGCTAATGATGGCGGTAAATTTAGCTGCTCATTTAAGTAGTTGATAATCCGTACAGAAACAGTGTTAGTATTACTAATAAAGCGACCATATAATCGAAGTGCACATAATTGTAATGCTATGAATGTTCTAAATATTTTGCGATAATTACTAATTTCGTGCTTATCTGCAGCAGATAATGTCCAATCCCGTGCCATTTCCTCATCAGAGAATTCTTGGGGCATACTTATGGGTTGATATCGCTGTCGTGAATTTAGAAATCCTTCATTTGTTGTTCTCATTTAGTATATTAAGATAGGCTTTTAATTTATTTTTTATTATAACTACTGACTGGAACATTTCTTCTTCGTAAGTAATTATAAAAGGTTGCTTTTGCAATTCCCAGCTGCTTTATAATCTGATTAACACTTAATTTACCTTCTTTATAAAGAGTTTCAGCAGCACAAGCAGTCGATTCAGCTTCTCTAGATAATCCTTTTGGTTTACCACCAAGCCTCCCCCTAGCTCTAGCGGCATTCAAGCCAGCCCTTGTACGTTCTTGGATAAGATCACGTTCAAACTCAGCGAGAGAGGCAAATATATTAAATATCAATCGTCCCTGTGAAGTAGTAGTATCAATATGATCATGTAAGCTTCTTAGGCCTACCCCTTGCTCAATAAACCAGCTAACAAGCTCTACTAAATGCTTTAAAGAACATCCAAGCCGGTCTAATTTCCATACTATAACCACATCACCTCTACGCAACTGAGAAAGCATTTCTTGCAATTTTGGGCGTTCAGATTTAGCTCCACTCATAACCTCAGTATAGATTTTTTCGCAGCCTGCTTTTTCTAAGGCATCAATTTGTAAATCTAAACTTTGATCTCTAGTTGAAACTCTTGCATAACCAATTTTCATCAAATAACTACTTTAAAAGTATATTTTAACCAGTAATAAAAATTTATATATACTTTGATACAGTGTACCAGTATTATAGACAGGTATTTGGGTAAAAATCAATATATATTTAGTTTCTAAGAAAGTCTAAAGTAATATACATTATTTTAGACTTTACCATTTTACCTTACTTTGTATTAGCTTCGCTTAGGTAGGAATAAACAATTGCCAAATTATCAAATTATTAATTAGATAACTTTATCTTAGAAATTCTAATTGAATTAAGAATCACAGATACTGAGCTTAGAGCCATTGCTGCACCTGCAACTACAGGGTTAAGTAGCCACCCAAATACAGGATAAAAAGCACCAGCTGCAACTGGAATTAAAAGCGTGTTATAAATAAATGCAAGGAATAAGTTTTGGCGAATATTACGCATAGTAATACGACTAAGACTTATAGCCTTAGCTATACCATTTAACTCACCTGACATTAAAGTAACTCCGGCACTTTCTATGGCTATATCTGTGCCTGTTCCCATAGCTATACCAACATCAGCTTGTATGAGAGCCGGGGCATCATTAATACCATCTCCGGCCATAGCCACCTTATGTCCTTGCTTTTGAAGCTCACTAATAAAATTATATTTATCATCCGGTAGTACATTAGCTTTTATTGTATTTATACCAATTTCTTTTGCTATAGCACTAGCAGTTATATGGTTATCTCCTGTAAGCATTATTACTTCGACTCCAGTTTGTTGTAGAGCCTGTATTGCGGCTTTAGTTGTTGGTTTAATTGCATCAGCTACTGTAATAATTCCCATAAGTTGATTATCTATTGATAAATACATAACCGTATGGCCCTGTTGAAGGTAGTTCTGAACTTCAGTGTCTGCTATACTTGTATTAATATTTAATGAATACATTAATTCTTTATTGCCTAGCGCTATATTATGCTTCTCTATTAGTCCAGTTACTCCTTTCCCAGTAATTGATGAAAAATTACTATAAGGCTTTAGGATAACCCCTTCTGCTTGTGCAGCTTTAACAATTGATTCAGCTAGAGGATGCTCACTACCATTTTCTAAGCTTGCTGCAAATGTCAAAAGTTCAATATGATCTAGACTATTACCTATTGGTAGAAGATTCATTAATCTAGGCTTCCCTTCAGTTAAAGTACCTGTTTTATCAACAACAAGGGTATCAACTTTTTCTAAAGTTTCGAGAGCTTCTGCATCTTTAATAAGAATACCTTCACGAGCGCCAACCCCAGTACCTACCATAATAGACATAGGTGTCGCTAGTCCTAGAGCGCATGGACAAGCAATAATAAGCACAGCAATACTAGTTAATAAAGCATAGCCAATTTCAGGTTCAGGACCAAATATATACCAAGATAAAGCAGTAATCATAGCTATAATAATCACAACTGGTACAAAGTAGGCTGCAACTAGATCTACAAGTCTTTGTACAGGAGCACGACTGCGTTGTGCTTTAGAAACCATATCTACAATTTGAGCAAGCATTGTATCTTTACCTACTTTTTCTGCACGCATCGTGAAACTACCTGTGCCATTAATAGTCCCGCCTATAATAGGATCTCCAATACCTTTTTCTAAAGGTATTGCCTCACCAGTAACCATGGATTGGTCTATTGTACTATTACCCTCAACTATTATACCATCAACAGGTATCTTACTACCTGGTTTTACTTTAAGTATATCTCCTGTATGGATATACGCTATAGCAACTTCTTGCTCAGTGCCATCTGAGTTTATAATAATAGCAGTCTCTGGCGCTAACTCAAATAACTGCCGTATAACTTTACTTGTATAAGAACGTGCTTTTAACTCTAAAATTTGCCCCAGTAATACAAGTGCTGTAATTATTGCTGCAGGTTCAAAATATACATCAATTGCTTTATTGCTGCCAACCCAGCTAGTTATTATACTAGGTACAATAGTAATCAATGTACTATAAACATAAGCAACCCCAATACCTAAGCCAATTAGTGTAAACATATTTAAATTACATGTCCGAATAGATAACCAAGCGCGTTGGAAAAAAGGAAATCCTGACCATAAAACTACAGGAGTGGCAAGCAACAACTGGAACCAATTAAAGTGAGAGCTATTAATTAGCCAATGCAACAATTCGCTCTTAAAAAAATGCCCTCCCATATTAAGAATTAATAATGGTAATGATAATATAACTGCCACTTTAAAGCGAAGAGACATATCATTCAGCTCACTATTATCTTCTTCAGCGCTATACAAATTTTCTGGCTCTAATGCCATACCGCAAATATTACAAATACCTGGACCAGCTTTCTTTACTTCAGGGTGCATGGGGCAGGTATAAATAGCACCTTTTACTACTTCGGTAATATCTTTTTTATGGGTATGACAGCAAGAATGGTTTTCAGTTTCTATATAATTACTAGTGTTCGCCTGAAACTTTTCTAAACAAAGTTTGCTACAGAAGTAGTAAATAGTACCCTTAAAGTTATAATTAAACATAGTATTTGACGGAACTACTTTCATTCCACATACTAAATCTTTTACCTCTACATTTTCAGCTATCATTCTTCCCCTCAAGAAAATTGTTAATACAATTATGGTGACATAAGATAAATTAATTATAAATTTACCTAGTTATTCAAATCTTTTTAGAATTTCTTTGACTTCTTGGATTTTCTGTTTTTGATCCTCTGTATCAGTAGACTGAAAAGCTTGAAAAACACAGCTTAATATGTGTTTTTCAAGTAGCAGTAACTCTAAGTTACGGACAGCTGAACGTACAGCTCGAAGCTGGGTAAGGATTTCAGGGCAATATCGCTCTTCATTTATCATTTTCTTTATACCGTCCAATTGCCCATTGATACGATTAAGTCTTGGCAATTCATCCTTATATGATGGATGTTTATGGCAGTCTTTTTTAGTCATAAATACTTTTTCTTTTATACTATACCCCTGTAGGGTATATTATTACAAGCGTTAATGTCAATATTAATTTTGATATAAGGCCTAATAACCCGGAAATTATGCTATGCTGTAAAATTAGGAGTATTAGGCTCATTCATGTCAAAAATTACGGTTTGAATAATAATTTATAGTCCCAAACCGTAATTTTCTGTTCAAATGCTCCCGCTGGTCCATGTTTAATTAGATAAAAAAATTAAATTTTAGATATAGATAAAAGTAGAACACCGCTGGTAAAGCAATGTTCTACTCCTTATTTATAGAGTTATGCATATGTTAAATACATAAATGTTTTAAAGTATTATATCTAACATCTCCCTTCAAAGATAATATCATGATAAATTAATGACCTCGGCTTCCTTTATGAGTTGAAGCTTGATTCTGTGTTTTTCTAATGTGTTCTGCTTTACTACCTTGCTAAGGGTTTTTTTTCTTGGTTACTCGCATATTGATTACCATTGGTATGGTTTTTACTACCTCTATTCGTTTGTGTACTATAATCTCTTGCTTGGGTGAAATTATTTTCCACCCTACTTACAAAAGGAGCTCTTATTATATTCTCATAAACCTCAACATTTGAATGATGGTTTAGCCTTCTTTCAGGAAATAGTGGTTCTAGGTATTCTAAGTTGCTTTCTTCGGTTTTCATAGCAGAAGATTCCGAATCTGAATGCATTTCTTTTGCTTTACCAATTTTTGTTTCTGCCTTGTTTAACAATTTAAAATGATATTTTTCAACAAAAGGAGGTGTAGGCCATGGATATTGGTTATTATGAAATCCTCTTGTTTCAACAACTTGTTTAATAGATTGGTCATCAACCTCTGTATTTATACCTTTACTTTTTTTATTTATCTGTTGGACAATATTTGCACAATCTCGACAACATAGTTTTGAGATACCTATATAAATAGCTGGATTTTGTTTGAACAAACTTCTCCTTGAACTATCAATATATTCTAATATTCTCATTTCTGCATGAATACCAATAGAAATATCGGGAATGCCATTAGACATACTGGGTTTATATTCTTGTTCTTTATTTATATCTATGTAATCTTCCATTAGTGCTTGCCGCAAAGGAATATTATATGTATTTCCGTTTGTTAAAAATTCAATAACTTTAGAAATATCACTAAACATTTTTTCAGATAATTTCCTAAATTTATTTTCTATATCTTTTTCCAATTTTATCTCTTTATTTTGAAGTCGCTGAAATTCTAATTCATTATCAGCTATACCTTTTTTTATATTTTCGATCTTTTTTATTATAAGAGCGTTTGTATTTTGACATGAATATTTCTCTAAAGCTTTTTTAAGTTTTTTAGGAGTAATGTCTATGTCTAAAAGTTTGAATATTTCTCTCTCTTTATCTTTAATTTCTTTTATTTTATCACGTAATATTTGAGCATCTGTTGATCTTGACATCGTTACAGCTTGCTTAAAATCTTGCCTGCTATCATAAGCCTTTTTATATTCATTATATGAGCTATAATCCTGAATATAACTATTATATTTTTGATCAACTTTAAGTAATTCTTTCTTCATTTCATCTAATTTACTCATTATACTTAATAATTTACCCTTAGTTTCTTTTAAGTCCGTTCTTAAAAGAATAATTTCACTAATTATTGGGCTTTCATGATCTTTATATTTTTCATAAATTGATTCACTTCTTAGTTTCTTTCTCCATTTAACCATATCTTTAGATTTCCAAGCATCATTATATGAAAGATTGTTTTTCACGATGTATTGAAAAAATTTCATATAGTTTTGTACTAAGTGAGTATTAGTACCTTTATTACTTGCTACAAGGAGCTTTCCCTCATATAAACTTACAGCTGCACATTTTTCCTCACCACAGATAAGGCGAGCAATTGAATCCAATCTTCTATATTCCTTTGGTTGTTCATGTTGAGTTCTTTTATGATCTTGATTTCCTTCTCCTCTATGAGGTCTATTCCCTGAATAATGCTTATTACCTTGATAACCTTTTCTCATTTTTACTTTTTCATATTAAATTACCACATAATCATACCATGGAACCACTCAAGTATAAATTCGTTTTTCTTACATATACTGATAAATTATTAGGTTTTATTGAAATATAAATATAATAGTTCAATTATTATTTAAATATATAAAGCATTACAAGAGATGTGTTGCAGAGAGTTATACTATTTTATAGTGTCTACTCACCCTTCTTTTTCTAATATTTTCTATTTCTTTGGTTGCATCATCTATATGATTAAAAGTCTGTACAGCTAGATTACCTAAGTTATTTTGTAATCCTCCCCATGACTTTATTAGTGTCCATTCGTTAAACAGGTTTTGCTGTAGCCTTACCGTATAGTACCTACTATCACTTCTCCACTTCCAAATCCCCAACTCTAGCTTCAGAGCTTACCTCCTACTAATGTTTATTTAGTCTTTTGGAAACGTTCATACTTAAGTTCATTTGTTGTCTTATCTGCAAGTAATACGCCTTTTTCAAATATTCTAACGACTCTATTATTACCTATTTCCCCTAATATTATTTCTGATTTTGATACTCTTAATCCCTTACGACCTATTGTTGCATTCGTGTATGCATAAATGGTAACCGCTACAATCATTAACAAACAACTTACAAATAAATTAACCTCTTCGCTTCTAATAAATCTAGCATTATTTCCTCTCTTAAATTCGGAGAAAACAGCACTTAAAACCCAATATGAGATAAAAACAAGCACAGCTGGTATATTGAGAATTACTTCGGTAATGTATTTAGGATACAAAGCATATATTGCTATAAGAGATAGTGGCCAGTACTTAATAGCATATTTAACGACCTTATGGTGGTTAGACTTAATGGTTATATACTCCATAAACTTATTAAGATGGAAAGCACTAATTATAGCCCCTGTAAAACCTAATATAGGTGCTATCATATCTGAAAAACTATAAGGAAGATGGCGAATATCAAAACCAACAACTAACGAATATATGCTTTCATAACATGCATATAATACAAATGCGAAAACTATTATAAACGGTAAGTATTTTTTATTAATACCAAACATCCTATTCATTTCTTCTTGCTTTAAAGACTCGATTGCTTCCATGTTATTATACAGTTTGTTTTAATATTAACTTACTTGCTAGCAGTATCATAAAAGAAAAGCAATTGTTATTTCTATCAATATGCCACCTTTATTTAATAATTTATATAATACTTTGTGATTTAAACGATCATTATTAATTTTATGGAATTAGTGTTACTTTAATAAGAATATAGTTATTCATTAACAGAACTCTTTCCTCCAGGTAAGTGCCTATATAAATTAGCAGGTGAGATCGCCTTGCAGCATCTTCAACTGTAATCTTAGAATCGCGCAGTAATGCTCTTGCTGCTACTAAGTCTTCTTGAGTAAGTGCAGGAGGCCGCCCTCGTTCCCTTCCAAATATAGTATAATGCTTTCAGTGGATTAGCTGTTCAAATAATAATTAAGCAATAATACATATAAACTAATATTTTTAAAATATACTTATATCACCTTGAGTTTATATTGACTTATATTTATATTTTCCTCTTAAATAGGGCAAATACTTTTATTATATAATTAATTAGTCATGTTATTTCAATAGATATAAAAGCTAATATACAAGTTACTTTATTTAGATTTTATACACGCTTATAATAAAGGATAAAAATGAAAGAAGGTTTAGATGCACTCTGGGAATTAATCCAGGATGAAAAGAACCGTAAATTAATAGATTTAGTAAAAAAAGGGGAACCTATAGATGAAATCATTAATGCCGGTGCTGATATAAATGTGAAGAACCAAACAGGACATACCCCCTTAATTATTGCTGCTTATCAGGGGCATAATGAAAATGTAGAGACACTATTAAAAAGTGGAGCAAATATTGATGAGAAAGATAATAATGGTAATACAGCATTAATTACTGCTGCTGAAGAAGAAAATCAAGAAATAGTAACAACTCTTTTAAATTGGAATGCTAGTATTAATGAGAAAGCTAATAATGGTAATTCGGCACTATTGAATTCTGCTTTTGCCGGGGACAAAGAAACCCTAATAATTCTTCTAAATAGTGGTGCTAGTATTGATATAAAGAATAAGAATGGTGAAACAGCATTAATGATTGCTGCTGTAGAAGGACATAAAGAGATCGTAGAAGTTCTTTTAAATAGTGATGCTAGTATTGATATGAAGAATAATGATGGTGATACAGCATTAATGCTTGCTACTTTAGAAAATTATAAGGAAGTAGTAGAAATACTTTTAAATAGCAATGCCAATGTTAATGAGAAAGCTAATGATGGTACAACAGCATTAATGATTGCTGCTCAAAATGGCGAGTTTGATATAGCGATTACCTTGATAAAAAATAATGCGGATGTCCATCAAAAAAATAATGATGGTAAGACTGCCATAGAGTTAACAACTAATGAAAGCATTAAGAGCTTACTTACACGAGTGACTTCTTATCAAACTAAAGTACCTAAGCTTCTTAATATTCTGGTTCAATATTTAGCAAATACCCTTCTTAATTACAAACAATTCTCAGATATATCAGAGAAAAAGCTGATCTTACCTGACGAACTGGTATATGCAATTGAAATTGATGCTGTACCTAATAAATTCTCTGATAAGTTTATTGTAAATCCTTCTAGGAGTAAGATAGATTCTTGGGCAGCAAAAATCCAGGCAGAGCAACAAAAGATAGAATTAGATAAAGAAGGCTTAGGGATTGTATAGGAAGAGCAGTTTGTTATTGGAGCACTTAACTAAAAAAGTTAGGTGCAGAAAGTTTCTAGTTATGCACAGCATATAAAACTCCATACGTTTAATCTGTCTTTATTCATTAACAGAACTTCTTCCTACAGGTAAGTGCCTATATAAAGTAGCAGGTGATATCTGAAGGCGCCTTGCAGCATCTTCGACTGTAATCTTAGAATCACGTAGCAACGCTCTTGCTGCTACTAAATCTTCTTGAGTAAGTGCAGGAGGCCGCCCTCCTTTCCTACCAAGTAGGTGTGCTGCTTTTAATCCGGCCATTGTACGGTCACGAATAAGTGAGCGTTCAAATTCAGCTAATGCACCAAATATATAAAATATTAATTTCCCGCCTGAATTTGTAGTATCAATTGCTTCAGCCAATGAGCAAAGGCCAATACCTTGCTTTTCCAATAACTCAATTGTGTCAATTAATTGCTTTAGTGATCTTGCTAAACGATCGAGCTTCCAGACTACAAGCACATCCCCCGACCTCATATAACTTAATGCAGCTTTCAGTTCAGGGCGTTCACGTTGTGCACCAGATGCTTTCACAATAAATACTTTTTCACAATTAACTTCTTTCAAAGCATTTAGCTGTAAATCTAAATTTGTTCTTGGGTTGAGACCCTTGCATATCCTA
>NZ_JSWE01000235.1 GCF_000815465.1 Candidatus Jidaibacter acanthamoeba
TTGTTGTTGAGCCAACAAACTTAAATCCTCTTTGTTTTAAGTCTTTACTAAAAGAGTCGGATTGCTTAGTTGTTACAGGTATATCTTCTAACTTGATCCATTTATTGGTTATCCTTTCTCCATTGATAAACTGCAAACTATATTTATAAAATGAGCCAAATTCTTCTTGTACTCTAAGAAAAGCTTTAGCATTATTAATTGCAGCTGCAATCTTAAGTTTATTCCTTATTAGACCAGGATTTTTAAGTAAGTATTCAACTTGCTTTTCAGA
>NZ_JSWE01000236.1 GCF_000815465.1 Candidatus Jidaibacter acanthamoeba
AGGGGCCAAGATTCAATTGCTCACCTGTGAGTGCTGGTAGCATGTTATCATGTAACCCTTGAAGGCTGCCATTAGCCTCTATTCCATTAGTGACTATTAGCTTAAGTGCTGCAAGCAACTCTAAACTGCTCTCGTAGTATACACAATCAATTAGTTCTTTAGTTGTATATTTGTATGTTGCCATTCTCTATATATTATTTAAGTTTAATAGCTTTTTAATAATAGTATTTTCAATTATTTTAACGGTCAATCTTGAGCAATTCATGTATATATGGTTCGTATTCTTCTATACGATTGACAATTCTTTTACGTTCTTCCTCACTATCTGGGGTATATTCTTTTTCTATGGAAAATATATCTTCCTCTTTTATAGCTCTTACGCTATCTAAAAAACTATTAGTTTTATTTTCAAAATCTATAGGTAATGCGTCTAAAGCTCCGGTATTACTCGACGTAACGCTAAGTATAGAGCCAGATTGACGTTTTCCTTTTTTATAATCATCAAATACTTCAATGATTCTCTTTAACATTCTTTTATAATGTGATTCTTCCATTTTAACCTCTTCCTTTGCCTTTATCCTCTTTAAATCCCTCACTACTTCTAACAATAGTTATAACTAAATCTCCTTCTGTTACTACTTTAAAAGTTCCTTCAATATGTGCTATTCTACTAACTCCGTTCTTAACATGGGGTACTTTTGTATTTCTACTATTTATAATATGCTCAACAAATTTAGGACTTAACCCGGTTGGAGGATGGTTTTCTGAAGTATGACCGGCTACTCTACCCTTTACCCCACCAACTATATGCACAGGATACATGTTTTCGATCGCATGTCTAGTATACAAATAACTACCTATTCGTGCATATTCCGTTCCATTGCGCATTTCTTTTTCATATTGGCTCCATAAACCCCAAAAAAGCTTTTCTTTATTTGCTTCAGGCTCTTTACGTTTGTTACGAGGAGAAGTCTTACCAGTAGATTCATCATCAGAATTTTCCGGACTACTGTTTTTACCACCTCCTCCACCTCCACTGGCCTTGCTACCAACTTTATTTGTCCATGATGATTTTTCTGATGTCTTTTCAAATTTACCAGTGAATTTAAAATTTGTTTTCTCACTACTATAGCTGGAACCACTAGAACTTGAGCTGCTTGATCTTTGGCCGGCAGAGTCAGAACTAGCACCTCTACTAGTTGAAGAACTACCTGGCTTTTGTGTAGTTGTACTATATCCACTTGGTTTCGGCGTAGTTGTATTAGAACTACTTGGCCTTGGAACACTTGTAGGGTTACTTGGCTTCTGAGTGTTTGAACTAGGAACACTAGGGCCTCGGCTTGTCGAGCTCGAACTGCCTGGTCTCTGACTAGTCGGAACAGTTGTACTAGGTTTCGGTGTAGCCGTGCTAGAACTACTTGGCCTTTGTGTTGAACTTGAGGAGCTTGGCTGAGGGCGAGTGACATTACTTGCTGCCGCTTCCCTCCTTGCCGTATAGCTTGGGTTATTTGCACCGGATACACTTCCTCTGCTTGCATTA
>NZ_JSWE01000237.1 GCF_000815465.1 Candidatus Jidaibacter acanthamoeba
CCATTTCAAACTTCATTGAAATTATAGACTTAAACTCCCATTCAAGAGACTGCCTCAGTATACTGCCCGGATAGTTCTTTTCATAGAAAGAACAAAAATTATTAACTTGGCATTTATCCCTAAATATTATGTTGGCAATTGTGATTTCATGCTTTCCAGGCTTTAACCCATTGCCGATTTGGATATAAGAATTGTCATTAATACCAGCCATATTGATTAAAGCTTTGCTAATGATTGCACCATTATTAATTTCTTCAAAAGATATAGATAGCTCTTCTTGCAAACGCTCAACCAATAGTTGATGTCTATGACTTTCTCTTATAGACTGCTCTGCTTCTTTAAGAATACTATACATATCTTCATCACACTGCCGCATATTAATTTGTAAAGCTGTTAAATGTTTAGTATCGGTAGTATTAAGCCTAAATTTAATTATATCCCTAGGAGTATATCT
>NZ_JSWE01000238.1 GCF_000815465.1 Candidatus Jidaibacter acanthamoeba
TGATATTAGAAGCTAGAAGAGAAGAAATACTCAAAATAATGAATGGGAAAGATTATAGTTCAAGGGCAGAAAGAGAACTTGAAGATATAGAAAAGCAGATTGAAGAAATTACAAAAGCTTCACTAAAAGGTAAAGATAAACTAAATAGCGAAAGTATGGTTGGAGAAGATGAGCTAAGCCAAGCTATAGACTTATCGACTATGATATTTTCAAAGAAAGAAGGAGATAAAGAAAACTTAACGAGCAGTACTACTGAATTTAAGCTAAGTAGGTTACAGAACCAGATCAATACGGAATGTGCAGCAGTATTAAGCTCAATTTTACCTAGAATACACATAAGAAGTAAAGTTTATACTGAAAGTATATTACAAGTCCCACAGGAAGCTACATTACGTATTATAAGATACTTATCCGCTCAAGATCTTATACAATTATCTCAAGTATCAAAAGAATTTTCAAAGGCAGGGAAACTTAATAAGTATTTAATAATAGAGCAAAGATATGCAGCAGAGTTAAGGAAATTAGTATATGACTATACCTTAACTCCTTGTTTTGAAATAGGTACTAACTTAATAAAAACATATAAAGAGCTTGGAGATTTATATATAGATATAGGAAGAGTATCCAACAAAGCAGAAGATTATACAGATGCAGCAGTATTCTACCAATATGTATTAAGTATGGTAGAGAGAGTAAGAGAGGAGCAAAAAGATACAACTAATCAAAAATTAGATAATTACGAGATTCAGGCATTTGAGCAGTTAGAGGTAATATGGAGAGAGCTTAGTGGGCTAGTGTGTATTTCTATAAATGGGGCAACTAAATTAGTAGAGCAAGAATCTAAAGATAACAGAACTTTTTTAAAGCGATTAAGAGAGAAAGCAGAGCAGAAAGTAAAAGAGATAGATGAAGTATCACTAAAGAAAGAAGAAGCTGAATCAGCATATGAATTAGAAGAATACTTTATAAATGAAACTAGGGGATTATTTGAACATATAGCTGAACAAGTTAAAGGCTTTATAGCAAGAATATTTAAAGAATGTGAAGAAGTGATAGGTAAGCCTCCTTGCAAATATAGTGTTATAGGGCTTGGTTCATTAGCACTGAATCAGTTTACACCCTATTCAGATTTAGAGTTTGCTATACTTACTGGAAATGAAGAATACAAGCATAATAGTGATCCTAAGGTTCAGAATTATTTTAAGAACCTAAGCCACTTAGTACATTTCAAGGTAATTTGTTTAGGAGAAACTATAATACCAACCAGTAAATATAGTATTAACTTAGAGAGTTTTGTATGTAGAGGGTTTAACTTTGATTTAGGAGGTAAAACACCACTAGGTAGAATAGAAAAAGATAAGGACTATGAGCTGATACAAACCCCTGAAAAGATGGCAAGGTATTTAGATGAGAAGTATAGTCATATAGATAAGAATCTACCATATATATTAGAAGCAAGCTGCTTTATTTATAAGGAAAAAAGTTTATTCATTGATTACAAAAGAAGAGTTACGGAGTTTTTGAATAAGCTTGTTAATGGGTTGCCAAATCGTGAACAAAGGACAGTAAAAAGATTAAAAGAAGGAGTTAAAGAATTTAATCATCTTGATCCATCTAAACCTCCTATATTAGTTAAAGGAGATCTTGATGTTTTTCAGCCCAGGCTATTTGGACAAGAAATAGAGGGTAAACTAGTCGATGTCAAACAAGAAATATATAGGTTACCGGACAGGTATATCTATAGTATAGCAGTTTATTATGGTTTAGAATTTGAAAGCTTATGGGAAGCTATAGAAAAAATGAAGAATGAAGAAATAATTGTTAGTGTTCAGGAAGAAGTTCAGAATCCTAAACATAATCTTCAGTATATTGTAAGCTTTGCTTCAATGCTAAGACTTCGTACCTATATTAACAATAAAGGACAATTTGAGCGAATTTCTATATTGTATTCTGAAGATAGTGAAAAAGAAGTTCAGAATGGAATTAAAAAAACATTTTACTTATCAGAATATAATATAAGTGAACATGGAGGACTTTTAAAGTATTATTATATTTCTGAACCTTTGCATAGATCATTGGCCGATTTCTGTATGAATCAGAAAAGTTTTACTTCTAGTACAAAAAAATTTTTTTTTAATAAAAGATGTTTTTATAATGATAGCCCAAAAGTTAAGGGTTCTGTGTATCTAAGATTATTACAATATAAAAAAGCATTTATTGCTCTCAAGGAAGGAATGAATGAGCAACCGACAGACGCTAGGTTGTTTGATATGCTTGGGCATACATCATACAGACTTGGCATGTATGATGAAGCATATGAATTCTATAGTACAATTCTACATCTTAAAGAGAATATGTATGGAAAAGAGCATATGGAATATGTACTTTCTTTAAATAATATTGCACTAATATTATATGAAAAAGGGAAGTATTCAGAAGCATTGAAGTATCTTAAGCAAGGGTTTTCTATTGTGAAGAAATTGATACAAAAAGAGCATATTTTTTATGCTGCTTTTTTGAACAATATAGCAGAAGTATTAAAAACCCAAGGACAATATACAGAAGCCTTAGGTTATCTCAAGCAGGCATTAAGTATTAGAGAAAAAACAAACGGTAAAGAACATCCTAATTATATTATTTCTTTAAGAAGCTTTGCTTTAATGCTGAAAAAACATGGGAAGTATTCAGAAGCATTGAAGTATCTTAAGCAAGGGTTATTTAGTATAGAAAAAGTATATGGGAAAATACATCCTAAGTATGCTGCGTTTTTAAGTAATATTGCATTAACAGTACATGAACAAGGGCAATATACAGAAGCTTTGGAATATCTTAAGCAGGCACTAGTTATTAGAGAGAAAGTATATGGAAAAGAACATCCTGAGTATGCTAATTCATTTAATGACATTGGTACAGTATTATTTGCCCAAGGACATTATTTAGGTGCTTTAGAAAATTATAAACAAGCATTATTTATAACAGAAAAAGCCCGAGGTAAACAGCATCATAACTATGCTATCTCTTTAAGTAATATAGCCAAAGTAATGTTGGTTCAGGGAAAGTATTTAGATGCTTTAAATGAATTAACTCAGGCATTAAATATTCTGGAAATGGCATATAACAAAGATCATGCTGAATATGCTACAGTTTTAAGTGGTATCGCATCAATAATGTTTGCCCAAGGACGATACGTAGAATCTTTTAAAAAATACAAACAGGCCTTAGGTATTAGAGAGAAGATATATGGGAAAGATCATCCTGATTATGCTGGTTCATTAAATAATGTAGCTTTAGTATTATTGAGCCAAGGTAAATATACTCAAGCTTTAGCACATGAGAGACAAGCTTTAGGTATTAAAGAAAAAGTATATGGAAAAGAACATCCTGAGTATGCTAATTCGTTATATAGTATCGGTACAATATTATTTGCCCAAGGACAATATATAGAAGCCTTGGAATACTTTAAGCAAGCTTTAGGTATTAGAGAGAAGATATATGGAAGAGATCATCCTGATTATGCTATCTCCTTAGGTAGCATTGCTACCATGCTACACACACAGGGGTACTATGCGGAAACTTTAGAATATTATAATAAGGCTTTAGTTATAATAGAGAAAGTATATGGGAAAGACCATCCTGAATATGCTACTTTTTTAAGCGGTATAGCATTTGTATTATATGACCAAGGATTGTACCCAGAGTCATTAAAATACCATAATCAGGCATTAGGCATCAGAGAGAAAGTATATGGAAAAGAACATCCTGAATATGCTACTTCTTTAAGTGGTATAGCTTTAGTATTATATGACCAAGCGTTATATCTAGAATCTTCAGAGTATCATGAGCAAGTATTAAATATTAGAGAGAAAGTATATGGAAAAGAACATCCTGAGTATGCTACTTCTTTAAGTAGTATAGCTTCAATTTTTACTAAGCAAGGAAAATACCAAGAAGCATTAGAGTATCATAATCAGGCATTAATTATCAGAGAGAAAGTATATGGGAAAGACCATCCTGATTATTCTAATTCACTATATAATGTTGGTAATGTGCTAGAAGTTCAAGGAAAGCATAAGCAAGCATTAGAGTATCATAAGCAAGCATTAAATATTAGAGAGAAAGCATATGGGAAAGACCATCCTGATTATTCTAATTCACTATATAATATTGGTAAAATACTTGGTGTTCAAGGAAAGTACGAGGAAGCATTAGAGTATCATAAGCAAGCATTAATTATCAGAGAGAAAGTATATGGAAAAGACCATCCTGATTATGCTAGTTCTTTGAGTGAGATAGCCTCAGTATTAAATGACCAAGGACATTATATGAGTGCTTTAAAATACCATAAACAGGCTTTAGCTATTAGAGAGAAGATATATGGCAAAGAACATCCTAGTTATGCCTTCGCATTAAACATGATAGCTTTTACTTTGAAAAACCTCGGGCAATATACGAAGTCTTTAGAAAATTATAATCAAGCTTTGGCGATAATAGAGAAAGTGCATGGGAGAGAACATCCTGAGTATGCAAGCTCATTAAGTGGTATAGCTTTAATATTATACGATCAAGGATATTATAAGGAGTCTTTAAATAGTTATGACCAGGCTTTAGCGATAATAAAGAAAACATGGGGTATGAATAGTTCTTATCATGTTAGTTGTTTAAATGGTATAGCTGCAATATTAAATGTTCAAGGGCTATATAGAAAATCTTTAAAACATTACAATCAGTCTCTAGCGATAATTGATGAAGTGCATGGAAAAGAGCATCCTTATTATGCTAGTTGTTTAAGTGGTATAGCTTCAATATTTAATGCTCAAGGATTATATATAAAGGCTTTAGAATATTACAAGGAGGTTTTAAGTATTAGAGAGAAAGTGTATGGAAAAGAGCATCCTTATTATGCTAGTTGTTTAAGTAATATAGCTTCGATATTTAATGCCCAAGGATTATATGCAAAGGCTTTAGAATATTATAATAAGGCTTTAGTAAAAATAGAGAAAGTACATGGCAAAGAACATCTTGATTATGTTAATTCTTTAAGCGAAAAAGCTAAGGTACTTGGGACATTAGGTAATTATAATGAAGCTTTAGAAGGGTATAAACAGGCTTCAACCATAGTAGAAAAAGTATGTGGGAAAAACTATCCTTATTATGCCAATTTGTTAAACGGTATAGCTTCAGTATTATATAACCAAGGTCATTATAAAAAAGCTTTAAAAAAACATAATCAGTCATTAGCAATAATAGAGAAAGTACATAGTAAAGAACATCCTTATTATGCTATTTGCTTAAATAATCTAGCTTTAACATTAAAAGCTGGAGGCCATTATAATGAAGCTTTAGAAAAGTATAAACAGGCTCTAAATATCTTAAAAGAAGTATATGGTAAGGAACACTCGGATTATGCTAATTCTTTAAGTGGTATAGCTTCAATTTTAACGGCTAGAAAGCAATATATATATGCTTTATTATATTATAAGCAAGTTTTGACTATAAGAGAAAAAATATATGGAAAAGAACATTCTGATTATGCTAATGGATTAAACAATATTGCTGAAATATTATATTATCAGGGTAAATATTCAGATGCTTTATTATACGATAAGCTGGCCTTAACAATTATTAGGAGGGTATATGGTACAAATCATCCTGATAGTGCTAATTTATTAAATAATACTGCTACAGTATTGTATGCTCTTAAGGAGTATAAAGAAGCTTTCGACTACTATAACCAAGCTTCAATAGTAATAAAGCAAATATATGGCGAAGAACATCCTTATTATGCTAACTCCCTAAGTGGTATGGCTTTAGTATTCAAAGTTATTAATGAATATGAAAAATCCTTATCATATCATAAGCAGGCTCTAGCTATAAGGGAAAGAGTATATGGAAAAGAACATCCTTATTATGCTAGTTCCTTGAGTTATATAGCTTCATTATTATCTTCTCAAAAACAATATGAGGAGGCTTTGGAGTATTTTCAGCAGGTTTTAGTTATTAGAGAGAAAACAATTGGTAAAGAAGATTATGACTATATTAATTCATTAAATAGTTTTGCCACAATTTTATTTTATCAAGGAAAGTTTAATGAAGCATTGAGCAATTATAAGCAGGTATTAAATATTACTGAAAGGGTATATGGTAAGGAGCATGCTCTTTACAGTACTTGTTTTAATAATATCTTAGATGTTTTAGAAGCACAAAAAAAGCAAAATGACAAAATGATTTTAGAAGATGTTAAAGAGGATACATTAGTACGGGATTCAAGCTTTGCTATTCAAGATATGTCTAAAGAAGAAAATATTTACTTACAAATACATGAAATAGTTAAGAGCTTCATCATAGGTGAGCATTGTAAAGAGCTTAAAGAATATATACTCTCAGTTGATATAGGTGAAGCTTTAGATAAGAAGTGGGATGGAATATTATTTAATAATATTAAGAGAGCGGTTGAGGAGTACAATAAGAAAGGTGGGATACTGTCGAGATATGAAGGAGAAGAATTAGTTGAAGCAGTATATGACTTTATCAAACGAAGATTAAAGCAAGAAAGATTTGAAGTTACTGAGAGAGCAAAAAAGCTATGTGAAGATATATTAGAGTGGGAAGCGCAATTTAAAACAATGAAAGAAGGAGCTGTAGAAAGTTTAGGTTCAGCTTCCAAGGAAGATGAAGAGTATAGTAAAAATACCGGGAAGAAATTAAGAGATTTAAGTGCAGCAGGGGATGATAGGAATCTGATTAGTAATGGAGAAGATAGAAAGTATTGGTACAGTGTTACTGACGGATTTAGACTGCTGGTAGTAATAAGAAAAAGTATGTTATGTCCTATCGATACAGTAGGTAAAGAAGAAGAAAGGTATGTTACGCACAGGGAGAATGAGGAAGGCATATTCATAGCTGATCCATACCATTCAGATAATTTTAGAGAATATCTGAGAGATGATATAGCAAGAATAACAGGCAATCATGAAATAGAAGAGTATAACAACGATAGATGGCAATCTATGCCGAGAGTTATAGTGCTACCTATATTATATGGGCTGCATTGGAGAAGTGTAAGGATAGAAATAGATTATGAAAGTAGAGGAAGCAGCATACTATATGACGATCCATATGGTGTGGGGCATTTTCCGAAGCAGGAAATGAAAAGGCTATTGCAAGTAATAAAGGAGCAGATTGGGTTCTTAATAAGAACAGAGCTAAGAAATAAAAGAGTAGAAGTTGGAGCTGAAGAAATAGAGGTTAAGGAGTATGAGAAGAAGATAGATCAGCAAGGGAGTTATGAGAACAGCTATGATTGTGGTGTAATAATATTCAGTAATATAAGGGGTTACAGTAGGAGAGAGATAAGGAATGAAGTATATGCAGAGGCATCGGGAGAAGAGGAAAATAAATATAGCCTAAGTCCAATTACTGCAAATAAGCATGAAGAGGAAGTAGTAAGGATAAGGGCAAGGCATATAAGAGAGTGTGGAGAGATAGCAGGCCTAGAAATAAATACAGATAGATCAGAAGAGATAGAAGAAAGGATAAAGCAAAGCAGCAAGAACAGAGTAGATCGTTTGGCAGGAAATGAATTAAGCATAGGAAAGAAAATAAGTGAGTTACCTTCAGAATATATAGAGATGATATTTAGTATACTAGAGCAGAAGAGAGCATTAGGAAAAGGAGAAAGAGGAGAGTATACAGAGGAAGAGCTAGAAGGATGTTACAAATTACTTTTTAAAGAAACAGAGGATGTAATAAGTTTAGATTGTATAGAGAACTACATAGGAAGAGGGGTAGGCAAAGAAGATGAAGAAGAGCTGGATAATATAGTTTTGTTAAATGCAGAAAAAACATTAAAAAAAATAGAGGGAATAAGAGAAGAAGTAGATAGTTTATATGCTACAGTAGATATAGAAGAATGCTTACATAAAATAAAAGAAGGGTTAAAGTTATGTAATAATGGGATAAATATAGGTAAGTATTATGAGCAAGAATACAAATTATTTTTAAAGTTAGGAGATATATATTCTAGGGGAGAGGATAGACTGGATTACCCCAAGGCAGTAGGGATATATCAGTATGTACTTAATATAATAGATAGATTACCTGATAAGATAAAGAAAGAAGAGCGAAGGAAAGCAGTAGAGAATAAAATAGAGTCAGTAGAAGAAAAGTTTATAAAGCAATTTAACAATAGCAGACAATTACCTGAAGGATATAGCAGTAAAACAAGTTTAGAGGAAATAAAGAAATATAAAGAAAATTTAATTACTTTTAGAGCCCTTATAAAAGATAAACTGACACAAATAGAAGATATGGGGATAAAGGAAGGAGAGGAAGAAATAGAAGAAGAGGGATTAGAAAAGAGGGCGAAGGAAGTAGAGAAGATTTATGGAGAGATAAGAGAGTACTTTATAGGAGAAAATGGGCTAATTAAACGATTACTGAACGATTGTATAAAAGAATTAGGAGGGCTACCTAAGGTAATAGATAAAAAAACAGGAGATGGAAGGGAAGTAGAGTATGTAGTCTTTGGCATTGGATCAATGGCGTTAGGAACCATGACCCCCTGGTCAGATATGGAATGGGGAGTATTGATAGAGGAGGGATTAGAGAGAGAAGAAGAGAGGGTCAAAGAGTATTTTAGGAACTTGACAGTATTAATGTATATTAAGGTAACAAACTTTGGGGAATCTTTACTTACGGTATTCGGAATAAAAGAACTAAACAACTTTAAGCAAAGTGATGGTTCAGATAAAGAGCATAACTGGTTTTATGATAGCATAAGCAGGAGAGGGTTTAGTTTCGACGGGTCACAGTGGCATGCATGTAAATCACCTTTAGGTAGAAAAGGGTATAGGGGGCACAATGATTTTGAACTAATTGGGACGTCACAGGAAATAGCAAATTTCCAAAATGAAGAAGTATTTAAGCTCGATGCCGAATTATCTCAAGCTTTAGGATATCTTACCCTGATATCAGGAGATGAGAGACTAATGTCAAATTATTTTGAAAAGGTAAGAAAATACCAAAGTACTATTCAGCATAAAGCTTTTGAGATTATTAAGAGTGATGAAGAGAAATATAATCCATCACTTTTATTTGAAGCTGTAAGTGATGGTAAGATTCTTGATATTAAAAAGGATGTATATAGATTTCCAGATAGGATACTTGCTGGGTTAGGGAATTGTATTTTAGGAATATATCCATACCAAAATTCATGGGACTTACTTCAAGTATTTAAAAATGAGAGGATAATTTCTAAGGAAGCTTATCTTAACTTATCTATAATGCTTGACATAGCTGTAGAATTAAGATTAAGAAATTATATTGATAATGAAAGCCAAGAGGGAAGATTATTTTTAAAGCAATCACCAAATTTTATATTTGAAAAATATAATTTATTACTCAATGCTTTCTTTTTTAGATCATTTTCATTACACCAAAGCTTAACTGATATTACTTCTTATAAAGCTGTAAAGTTTGTAATGAGCCATTATAGTTTTGGTCTTGATAGATTAAATTTGTTACATATTAAAGGGTTAATAAATCAAAAATTCCTTCGCTATACAGAAGCAGAGATCCAATATAATCAGTTAATGACTTTTTATAAAAGAGATAAATTACGGATAGATTTAACTCCTGATTTAAAAATTATAGTTATTCAAACCTTATTCAGTTTAGGTCATATTTATTATAGGAGAGATAAAATAAACAAAGCTATAGAAAGCTATGTTCAAGCTAAAGAGTTAATAGGAGAGAATAAACCATATTTAGAGTTAGTTTATCATATTTGTATGGGTAACATTCATTTTAAAAGAGAAGAATATGATGATGCTCTACTGGATTATGAAGTTGCATTAAAAAATACCCTAGACTTGTTTGGAGAAAAGAGTATTGAGTATGGCATTATTTTATGCAATGTAGCTAATATCTTCTTTAGAAAGAATCTTTTAAAAAAAGCAGAAAAAATTTACTTAAAGTCATTAGAAGTATTTAAAGGCAATGAGACATATTCTGTATCATGCTTAGTAAACCTAGGAAACATTTATTATAGGCAAAATAATTTTCCTGCTGCATTAAGTAGATATAAGGAAAGCTTAGTGATCAAAGAGAAAAGTTTGTACTCTAAGCATTATTCTATAGCTGGAGTTTTGGTAAATATAGGGAATTGTTGTAGATATATGGAAGACTCACAAGATGCCATTAATTTTTATAACAAGGCTATATGGATTTATGAAAACGGATTTGTTGATGATCAACTACATTATGCAGCAGTATTAAACAATATAGCATGTACCTATAGAGATATAAATAGATATGACATGGCAATAAAACATTGTTTAAAAGCTTTAAGAATTAAAGAAGAAGTTTTAGGAAAAGATAGCTTAGATTATGCTATAAGCTTAAATCTTTTAGGAGATTTATACATAAGTACTGAAGAACATGATAAAGCAGAGGTATGTTTACTTAAGTCTTTAAATACAAAGATAAATAAAAAAGATACCTTAGAAATAGCTCATACTAAAAAAAGTTTAGCCATATTTTACTTTAAACTGAGTCAATTAGAAAAAGTGCTATCGTATGCAGTAGAATGTTACTTCCTATATTTATCGTGTTTAGACGATACCCATAGTTTAGTACAGAACACAAGAATGTTGATTTTATGTGTTGTGAGCAAGATTTTAATAAGTCAGAATAATCAAAGTAATCCAATTAAGGCCCAGAAATACCTTAAGTTACTTATTGAAATGAAGCCAACTGAACAAGAATTACAATCCATTGGATTAGATGAGCAATTAATAGTATCAAATTTACAGTTTTCATCCGATATACTTAACAATGGTAATTATACACCTGGAAAATTAATAGAAAACCATCAAGTAACAAAAATGCTCACTATCTTAACCGGTAAGCACTTTAAAGCATTTTTAAGAAATGATAAAAGTTGTATTGTTGATGCTGTTTTTAAAGTGGATAAAAAGGAAGATTTGGAAAAATATACACAATATCTATCTGAAAGGTATAATTTACCTTTTATGTTAGAAAGGTCACCTTCTGGTGACTATTTTATAGTATTAAAAGAAGTAAATATTACTGAACAAGCACATCTTATAACAGAGAAGTTTAAAAGAGAAACAATCAAATAACATTTACACTAAATTAAAGGGTATATCGAAATAGAGAATAAGCAGAATAAATTGTGAAAATTAAGACTTAGGTTGAGAATTTTGTTATAGGGGGTCTGTGGAAGAACCCCCATAAATGACGAATCTGGCTTAGCTATGCACTTATGCCGATCAACGTTCCTAATTTTCAAATACTTATATAGGGTTGTTTTTGAAATAGTAAGATGATTGGCTATCTGTTCTGAAGTTAATTCATTATGTTTATATAAGGCCTCTGCAGCACAAGCTTTTTGTAGTGCTTTTTTAGATAACCCAGGAGGGCGACCACCCATACGGCCTCTTGCACGAGACCATTCAAAAGCTGGGGGTGAGTACACGAAGATTGAATTTTAATGGAAAGTTTAGTAAATTTGCCTTAATTATAAGGAATGATAATAGCATAAAGATAAAAGGATTTTGGCTTCCTAATTTCAGAAAAATACTTAGTAAGTTAAAATGGCCCAAGAGATATACCAATTATATGTTAGGCTCAAGAAGATCAGCCCAAGAATTTGGAGAAGAATACTAGTAAGTAGTGATACTAGTATTGCAGACTTACATTATTATATACAAATAATTATGGGTTGGGAGGGAATACATTTACACCAATTTATAATACGAGGTAAATCTTATGGGATTTATTATGCAGGTGGAATGGGCTTTAGTGATGATCCCGAGGAAATATATTTAAAAGATTTTGAATTTCACCTAAATGAAAAGTTTATGTATCAATATGATTTTATAGCAAATTGGGAGCATGAAATTAGAGTTGAGAAACTGCTATCAGCTGAACCTAAGAAGCTATATCCAAGGTGTATT
>NZ_JSWE01000239.1 GCF_000815465.1 Candidatus Jidaibacter acanthamoeba
CCGATATAAAAGCATTATAGGTGCGAAACTAAGATCTAGAAAATGGGACAATCAAGATGCAGAAACATTACTTGGTTGCCATATGCTTAACAAAATGACTAACCTGGGTATGCCTCAATCGGTTAAACTCACTTAAATAACAGGGGTATAGGGAAAATATACTTCAACTTTGATTTGAGCAACATGATCCTTACATTTAAAACTTGCTCTCATTAAATACAGTATATCAAACCCATAACATTAAAACAAGTATAGCCTTGTTTTAAAAGTTTTCAACTTAATATTACCTACTTATTTTCTGGCTCAATTTCTTCGTTTAAAAACTCTTTAGAAACAATTACGGCTTTTTCTTTCAAACCTTCAACTTCAGTTAACTCTTTATCATCTATATTGCTTTGCTTATAGTATCCTTTAAAAATTGATTCTTGTAATGCAGGCCAATTTTTATAGTCATATTTTATC
This sequence comes from Candidatus Jidaibacter acanthamoeba, assembly GCF_000815465.1. Taxonomy (NCBI): domain Bacteria; kingdom Pseudomonadati; phylum Pseudomonadota; class Alphaproteobacteria; order Rickettsiales; family Candidatus Midichloriaceae; genus Candidatus Jidaibacter; species Candidatus Jidaibacter acanthamoebae. The sequence goes on from NZ_JSWE01000239.1 coordinate 463, forward strand.
TTTGCAATAGGATACCCGCCGGTCATAATTAGATATCCTTCCAAGTCGGGTAAAGATAAAATTTCTGCAGGCAAAACAAGGTTTTTTTCTCTATAGTTTTTGGCAATATTAACCCCGTCTCTTCTTTTATCCACACCATAAGATAAACCTTCATTAACAATCTCTACTTCTTGGTTCCCTATGGTATCTGCACACCACCTTGCCGTTTTAGCGTC
>NZ_JSWE01000240.1 GCF_000815465.1 Candidatus Jidaibacter acanthamoeba
GAGAAGAGTGAGACAGAAGGAATAACACAATCCAGCTTAAGCCATACTGAACTTATGAGGAAATTTGAAAGAAAGCTAGGAGTAAGTTGGAATGATGTATATATAGGTACTGTAGTAGAGCAAGCTATAGTAGGGGGCGCAGGAATAATAACGCAGCAAAATGGTGCCCAGTTTAGAACAAGCACAAGCAACCAAACAATTATAACAACCTTTAGCTTAAGGTTTAATAGTGAGGCTGATTTGAGCAGGTTTATTAATTATTATAGAGAAAACTATCCAGGATTAGTAGTTCAAGAACAAATGATTAGGTATCAAGCAGGCCAATTAACTAGTATAAAAATGGATACAAGGAAATTATATGAAGAAGTAGCTGAGTGGCTTGGAGGATGTGGTACAAGGGACACACAGTTAGGTCGTCATATAAACTAAGCAAGAGTAATAACAACATAAAATTATTAAATAAAGGAGAACAAGATGAGAACAGATGAAATAAGAAACAATGTAGAGAATAGCAATGAAGTTGAGCATCCTAATGAATATATATGCATAATTACTCAGGATTTAATGGAAGAACCTGTGATAGCGGAAGACGGGTATAGTTATGAGAAAGAGTCAATAGTTAGATGGATGAGGGAGCACCGTAATCAAAGCCCTATGACAAGACAAGCTATGGATCCCGGTAAGCTAATACCTAACAGAAATTTAAAAGATGCAATAGAAGTATATAAGGCAAGGATAGCACTACAAAATACAAGTATTGCAGAAGAGAGAGAAGAAAGTTCAACCGTTGTAAGTAGGAATGTATATTCATCCCCTAAGTATAGCCATATTAAAGTGATGCGTAAGTTACAAAATGATTTGGATGTGGAGATGAATGCAGTATATATGGGGACTGTTGTTGAACAAACTTTGGTTGGTATGGCGGGTATTTATACTAATCAGGAAAGAGCAATATTTCGTAGGAATAATGAAAGTGGGCATACATGTTTTAAACTAAGGTTTGCATCTGATCAGGAATATTTAAAGTTTATAACATACTATAATACCAATTTTAATGGTTTGATAGTAGATGAAGGAGAATTTAATGAAGGTTATACCAACATTACTATAAATAGTGAAAAGTTAGTTGAGGAATTATCACCGAAGCTTGGAGAATTTAAAAAGGAAGCTCACAATAAAGTAATGCA
>NZ_JSWE01000241.1 GCF_000815465.1 Candidatus Jidaibacter acanthamoeba
ATAATTGGTTTTATGATAGATTAATAAAAAGTGGGTTTAGTTTTGACGGCCCACACTCTCATGCATGCAAGACTCCACTTGGTAGGCAAGGGTATAAAGATCATGAAGATTATGAGTTGATTTTTACGCCTGAAGAATATGTAAATTTCTTACAAAGGGAAAATTTCAAGAGAGATGAGTTGCCACTATTGCAGGCTTTAAATTTTATAACTTTGATACATGGAAGTAATGAATTATATAATAAATGTTTAGCAGAAAGGTGCCCTATAGAGAAAAGCTTATTACAAAAACTTTTAGAGAGAGATCTTGAAAAACATGGGTTCCCAAAAATAATTGAGCAAATATTCAGTAAAAATTTTTCTTCTGTAATGAAATCTATTGTTATAAAATCGATTTACAGATTTTTTGAGAGAAAAGCTTTAGAGCCATCTAAAGTATTTGATAGTACATGGGATTATCTAGAAGAGCAAAGCTTAATAGATTTTGCACTGGTTACAGAGCTAAGACTAAGTATTTATAATATTTATAAAGGGCAAACTTCGGATAATAATTGTGTAATAAATGATACTTTAGGAGGAGATGATAAAAACAAGATTACAGTTTATGTATTGCCAATCCTAAAATACTTTATGATTAGTGAATTAGGAATGAAAAATGAAAAAGAAGAAGAAGAAAAAAGTCTTTCTGATGAGGCATTATATCAAATAATTACTATAATAGGGTCTATAGCTCAACCTACTACACAGGAAGCGATTTTTAAAGCTATGCAACAGAATTCTGATAACCTGTTTAGTATAATACAAGGCTTCATTAAGTTAGCAATACCGATAATAAGAAATACTGAATACTCAATAGGATCAATTCCGCTTAGTAGTAGTTTGAGAGGATTTATGCTAAAAGCTCTTGAAATAGCTAAGATATTATTTTCAACATTAGCAGATGAGGTAATTATAGAGTATGCTAATATAAAAATTCTCTCAAATGAATTAGAAGAAGGACTTAAATTATATTCTTCAATTGGAATAAAGCAGGAGCAACTAAAAGAAATTGGAATAAAATTTTTTGAGAATGGTAAACTTGAGCTTGCTATTAGCTGTTATGAAGTATTAAGTGAAAAGCTTTTACCTCAAGCAAGAACTATAAAACATACTCTAGCATCTTTATACAATGTTAAAGTAGCAGGGTTTTTTGAATATGATGATAAGGAGCAATTTGAAAAGTGTCTTGATAAATGTAGGATATTATTTGAATCAGCATTAAATATAGAATCCGATGAACCAATAAGCTCTAACTTATGTGCAGCTTATGCAACGTTATTGTTTAAATATCATAATGCTGCTAATCAAGAGGAGTATATAAAGATACAAGAATTATTAATTCAAGCTATCAAGTTACAAAATGATTATTCAAAATTATGGTATAGTCAATTGGAAAAGTTAGCTGCAGTAGAGCCAATTCAGCAATTGCTTGATAAGAAATCTGATAAGCGGGAGAGTATAGAGGTAGCGCCACGTTTATTGGCTTGTTACTTATTAGTTAGATTGCATGCAATGCATGATAATAAGGAAGAAGCAAAAGCAGCATTAGAAAAACTCAAAGCAATAAATTTATCTTTTAAGTGCACTAGTGATCTTTCACCACAACAGCAAGAAGATAAGGTACTAGCTTTATATTTTACTGCAGATGCATATAAGAAGCTTGGATGTAAAAACCAAGCAGCAGAGCTTTTAAGAGAAGTAGAGGAGCCAAGTAAATTAAAAGGGAAATTATAGGAAAAATAGAATTCATATTTGTTTTACAAAATGAGATGGAGTAAGGAAGGAGCCCATTTAATGATCCAACTTAGAACCAAAACATTAAATCAGGAACTAAAAGAATCTTTTGCAAATTGGTATCCGGGCATGGATGGAGAAGAGCAACCTTTACCCATTGCCGCATGATTTACCCCCAGCTTTTGAATGGTCTCCTATTACTGTTAGCATCCTGATCTTCCTGCCATTACTTAGCCTATCTGTTACAAAATCGTAACTCCACACATGATTAGCATATAATGGCCTAAGTCTAATACAGCTACCATCATTAAAGTATAGCCTTCCTCTCTTTTTCTGCTTTTTGGGGACTTTTAATCGGCTTTGTTGCTCAAATCAAAGTTGAAGTATATTTTCCCTATACCCCTGTTATTTAAGTGAGTTTTACCGATTGAAGCATACCCAGGTTAGTCATTTTGTTAAGCATATGGCAATTAAGTAATGTTTCTGCATCTTGATTGTCCCATTTTCTATATCTTAGTTTCGCACCTATAATGCTTTTATATCGG
>NZ_JSWE01000242.1 GCF_000815465.1 Candidatus Jidaibacter acanthamoeba
GCTTATTCCTTATTAGACCAGGATTTTTAAGTAAGTATTCAACTTGCTTTTCAGAGAAATTAGCTACCTCATTAGGTTCAAAATTATAAAATGCTTTTTTATAATTATCTCTCTTCTTTAATATGGTAAGCCAGCTTAATCCTGCTTGAGCACCTTCGAGAATTAGGAACTCGAATAGAGTATTGTCATCATTAACTAATACCCCCCATTCTTGATCATGATAATCAATATAAATTGGATGCTTCTCACACCATGTGCATCTAGTTATTTTCATAAAACTTACCCGGTAAAAATATATGCTTTCTATTTAGAGCAAAAACAAATTGTTTAAAATCTTTATAATATTTTATTAGATACTTGATTTCATATATACTCTATTATTTATTCAGCAAGGAGGACTTACCCCTAACCCATATGGGTTAACAGAGTTTTATACATTTAGGCATACTAATGTGAGTCATCTTATTAAGCTAGAGAGCTAGAAATTCACCTGGAGATATAACCTGAGTATAAATATTTTTCTTATCTGGAAAATGTTTTAAATTAACGATAATTAAATAGTCAGCTTTGACGGTAATGATACCGTGTTTGGAGTCAAGTATATAACATTTGTGGGTTGTATTTAATTTTATGCTTAATAACATCCACCAAATGCTATATGAATTAACTTTCTTTTGTATTTCTGGACCATAATGCTGAACCCACCTGTATATTGTACTTAGGCATAGGTTTAATCCTCTCTCTTCTTTCATCATCTAACTTAAATTACGATAACTGAGTTTATATCTAAGATACCCAGCGTACACATAATAATATAATCCCCCGTCATAGTGGCGCCATTTGAAATATACTTTTTCATATACATAATTATTAAGTTGCTTATCTTACCTTATACCTACTTTCATATTTCATTTCTCGCAATACTACCTAACATACTAGTATGCAAAGCATAATTGTTTACTTATATAAATTCATATTTTTCTACCTGTTAGGTAAAGTGATTAATTAAGTTTAACTTAAATTTCATATT
>NZ_JSWE01000243.1 GCF_000815465.1 Candidatus Jidaibacter acanthamoeba
GGAGCAGGGCATGGAGATATAGTAGTACCTGTGCTAATAAATGCTTTAAAGGATATTGATGATGAGGTCAGTATAAGGGCAGCTGAAGCACTGAGTAAAGTAGGAGCAGGGCATGGAGATATAGTAATACCTCCGTTAATAGAAGCTTTAGAGGATGAGTATGAGGATGAGTATGTTAGGGGCAGTGCAGCTAAAGCACTGGGTAAAGTAGGAGCAGGGCATGGAGATATAGTAGTACCTGTGCTAATAAATGCTTTAAAGGATAGTTATGATAAGGTTAGGTGGAGTGTAGCTGAA
>NZ_JSWE01000244.1 GCF_000815465.1 Candidatus Jidaibacter acanthamoeba
ACTTCTTCTAGTACAGGATTGCGTAGATCGTTTGCTAATTTAGGGTGACCTAAAACTATTACGGCTAAAGTGCCGTTTACATCTTGCACAGTCTCAATAAGATGTTTTAAACTCACTAAAGTGCGTGGATGTAAATCATGAGCTTCATCAATAAATAAGGCAATAGGCTTATTTAACTCCTTGATAAGGGATTGTAGCTTACGCTCCCTTTTTTCAGCTTGTGTAGGCAACTTACCGTCTTTCTTTGTTGCTATATCTGCAAATAAAGCTGTATATAAAGTATTAATTGTGACATTACGTTTATCTGTAGCCAGAGATTTAGAAACTAAAATTTTATTTTCATCTCTAATTGCTTGCTGTAAGCGTCTTAAAGTAACAGTCTTACCTATACCAACTATGCCGGTTAATGCGATAAGCCCTCCTGATTTTATTGCATGTTTAATATTGCTTAGCATACTTTGGTAGGTATCAGTTTCAAAATATTCTGCTTTATCAATTTCTTTAGTTAAACCATAATACTTCATGCTTTCAATATCCATTAGTTCTCCTTCCTGGTAAATATAGGTTTTATCTCAAATAGTTGCTTCACTTGTGTCATTACAAGCTGTTTATCTAAGCTTTCTAAAATAATTGCCTCAATTCTAGCCATCTGCTCAGGCAATAAACGTCCTAAGGGATAACCAAGCCAACGTGATATTGCAGCTTTAGCTTCTATAGCATCTTTAAATGATGTTTGGCTTAGGGAATGTTCCAGCTCAAATGGTATTGATGCTTGCTTATCTTCAACAAGTCCCGAAGTATTAAGCATAGTATCGGTTATTGTAGAGCCGCCTGATAAGGCAGCACGTGGTATAGAAATATTTTTTGCTAAGAGTTCTATATGATCAGCGCGCTCTTCCTTCTTACTTTTCTTAAAAGTACGATATCGACCGAAAGGAATTGGTCCATCAGCAGGATAGAATGGTCCATAAGATTTGCCTTCATATTCAACGTGTAATTCATTATTGAAGAGACCCCATAGTAAAGTAACTTTTACTCCTGCAAGTTCATGTGTTAACTGATACTTCACTCCATTAACAACAACACATGCATCACTTCCTACTTTCCTTGTTTCAGGTTCTCGAGCCAAGGCAGAAAATTGCTGCCAATCACACATTGCTCTAAATCCTTCAGGTGGTAAATTACGTTTCCAATCTTCTAAGCGAGAGTGCTCTTCCTGTCGGTGCTTCTCCTGGTTATATCTTTCCAAATAATGGCGTAACCATTCATTAGCTTCTAAAAGATTCTGGGGAGGATGTAAATGATATAAAGTTTCTAGAGATTCTTTTACCGTACGAAATGGGCGCTCAACTTTTCCTTTGGACCTAGCAGTTTTACGACGGCCATCTTTACCATCAGGTAAATGAGTTCTAATTTCTACATTAAGGTATGCCATGACTCTCTTAAACACTAGGCTTTTTGCAACCGGCCCGTTATCCATATAAAATGTTTTAGGTATCCCTTGAAAAGGAAAACCCGGGTGTTTCTTTGCTGCCATAGCATTATATAAAAACTTTAAAGCAGTGATAATATTTTCACCATAAATATAATGATATTCTTGATATGTTACTCCACTACGGTCATCAACAACACTAGCTAGCATTAATGTAGGTGTTCTTTCTAAATTATCTTCATTTTTCTCAGCAGGAAGATGCTTAAAATCTGAAGGACTGAAATCAAAATGCCAACAATCATTACTGTTTACTGCTTGGAATCGTACTATAGGTGGTTGTACATTTAGTGATAAGCAATCTAACCCGAAACGTTTGAGATAATTGCTTACTGTTGATTTTTTTAATAAACCTTGGGGTGCTTTTACTAATACTCCTTTTGTTTCAACTCCATAGGTTTCTAAAAGACGGATACATTCTTTTATAGAAAGTCGTCTACCCTTCTTATTTGTAGTCCTAACTCTTAAGGCAGCTATAAGTTCACAATAATTCCTCATTTCACTTTGGCTAATGAGTCTAGGTCGATTATAATCTGCCCTATAAATTGTTTTGGGCTTCTTATATTTATGTAATGCGCGGTATAGTGTAGCGGGTGAAACATTATAAAATTCAGCTGCTTCTTTTATGACTAACTTGCGCTGTGGGTTACGTGGTGCTAGAGCAGATAATCTGTTGTATAACATAATCAATGCATCTGCCGGCACACATCTTGTCATTGAGGAATATCTCCTTCAAGAGCATATGCTATTTTATCAAGCCCATTTTTTCTCAACCAATTATGAAGATTAGCCGGTGTTGTTTTATAGCGGGCGGCTATAAATTTCTTTGTTGACCCATTCTTCAATAAAGCTTCAATTTCTACCTTATAGTCATCTAACTTACTTTTTCCAGGGCCAATAGGTCTGCCAAGTTTTATACCGGCAGCTTTTTTTACTCGTAGTGCTTCAGTGGTACGTTTGGAAATAATGTCTCTTTCTATTTCTGCTGCCATTGCTAGTGCCATAGCCATAATCTTACTTTGGATACTTTTATCTAGCTGCCAATTACCTTTAACTGCGTAGACATTAATTCCTTTCTGAAAAGCTATTGATAATATTTCCATGCATTCCAACATACTACGCCCTAGCCTGGAAAGCTCACTGACTATTATATTACTATCACTCTGCATGCTCTCTAATATTTCTGCTATTTTCCTTTCGCGCCATGGTGTTTTGCCGGAAGCTTTCTCTTCTATAAACTGTACTTGTCCGAGACCTTTCTCATTAGCTAGGTTTAAAATTGCAGCACGGTTCTTATCAAGGTCTTGATCAATCGTTGATACTCTCAAGTAAGCTATTGTCTTATTAAGTACATACATAATAGCTTTTTTAGCCCGTTTTTATAAAAACCTAAAATTAGCTCTTATTCTATATGGATTTATATTTTTTTATCAATGACTTTTGTTTAAAGTCTCATAAATTTAATATGCTCATTTTCATCTAATTAACCATATATTTTATTCCTGCCTTTATACTAAATTTACTCTCCAACCTATAGTTGCAATTAATTCTGGAAAATAAAATTATAGAATCATTTATTGTTGGACAGAAAGTTTATAAAATCATTTAATCCTGGTCAAACTGCTTTTTCATTCTCATTTATTTCTGGAAAAAATTTGCACTCGATTGCTGGAATTTGTGTTTATAAAATCAAGCCTATACAGCTAATGTTAAACGTCATCCTAATGATTTACAAGAAGTGCATAATTATATACTTGCTTTAGACTATGGTCTCATAAGGCGACAGGAGCTCCCAATTTAATTCTAACTAAATATATCGCTTTCACATCTTTAACATACTGTTCACAAAGCTGTTAACATCTTACATTCCTACAGTCTTACTAACTGAACTTTCTTCATTCCGTGATGCTACAACTTTTTCTTGATGGCTTAAATCAGTATAAAATTTTCCTCCAATCGATTTAAGGTAATTTTGTACCGCTTCTTTTGCACTCTCCTTTACTCCAGAAAACCAGAAATTTTTATAGGCACAATCTAAAGCAGTATGGTCTTCTCTTCGGCCAATAAGTTGATTAGGCAAAGCATGATACTTTTCTATCAATAATTTAACAACTTCATATTGGCCATAACTTACAGCTATACTTAAAGGACTATAAGTACCTAAAAATGTTTCTACTGGACCAGAAGTTGCATAGGAAGTTAATTCATTAACATTAGACCCTTCAGGGGGAAAATTTGTAATAATAGCTTCTGTATTACCTGTTTTTGCAAACTTACATAAAGTAGTTATATCAACAGGACTTACTGCTTCAATGGTTGATTTTGAAATAAGAGAAGGTGTATAAATAAAAAGATTAACTGCATCATATTTAATATTGATTCCTGCAATATTTAGTACCGCACAAGCCCATGATACACAGCTGTAAAATTCTTCATACCCAGCTAATTGCTGTATTCTATTAACAAAATTGCTATGGCCATAAATATTAAATTTCTGTAATGGATTTCGCTCTGCATAATGTAATAATGCTAGGGCTTTTTTTTTACTAACTTCCCAGGAAATACTTTCACCTTCTTTTTTAACAGGCTTATTAGATAAATCTAATATTTGTACTACACCTTCAGAAGATACACCCGGGATAAACTGGCTAGGTCCTGAGCCATTACCAAGTGATATATTAGAGTCCCCCGAAGAAGAACCCCTCCCAGTCAAATGGACCATTTTATAAACAGCTTTACCTTCATTTAAATATTCTATCCCTATTTCTGCATGCAAACCTCGTCTAAAGAGAGTTACTATGCCTATTTCTAGGGTAATAATTAACTTATCGTCAAATTTACTTTTATAATCAACAGATATAAGCCTTTCATCAGAGTTAAGCATAAAAATCCTTTTAATAATTATTTCCAGTAAACTTTATATTATACGATAAATATATCTAATTATATTATGTTAATATTATTATTTAAATGTTTCATAAAAAGTTATCTCTTTATTGCTCATATATAAATAAAGCAATACTTTCTTTATTTACCCATTTTGATTAAATGAACTTTATAGGATTAGGCATACCAAAGGTTAGTTACTTTTGAATTATATAGTATAACCAAGTTCAGTATTCCTACTGGGGTTATGGGTGAGTAGGACAGTCATTAATTACATTTTATTAAACATAAGTTATTACCAACATCGCTTCTTTATTTATAGGTAAATAAAATAATTTTTATGATATTAAATATATATATGAATTACTGAAAGAGGCCTAGCCTTGATTAATTTTCAACTAGACCTCAATAGTAGATTTTTATTCAAATGTTTTAGGTAATAGAAGAGATTAAGCAGCATAACTATCTGTCATCTGCTCTGCATTCAATGTATGGAAGCTACTTAATTCTTCTCCTATACTTAAGTCGTAATTATATGAGGATAAAAGCACATTTTCTATAATACTTTTACCAAACATATATGTTACTACAGCAGTATCTATAAACACGTTAGGTGAGAGGGAATTGGCTGCAGCTGAATGTGGGCTTGGCGATGCACTAGGGCTCGGGCTTGCTGAAGTGCTTGGGCTTGATGAAGCACTAGGACTAGGGCTTGCTGAAGTGCTTGGACTTAATGAAGCACTAGGACTAGGACTTGCTGTTAAAATCATAGGCCCAAATACTACATAACTTACCCCTTTATAAGAATTAGCACCATATGCACCAATAATTAAATCATCAAAACCATCACCGGTTACATCCCCTGCTCTACTTACTGAATAGCCTGAATTCTCAGCTGGTACTGCCCCGTTTAGTTTGAACCCGTTGATTCCATCTAGACTAGATAAATCAATACTTGAAGAAAACTGGATTTTACTTCCAAATACTACATAACTTGATCCTGTATCAGAATTAGTACGATATGCACTGATAATCAGATCCGCAATACCATCGCCGCTTATATCTCCAGCTCCGCTAACTGAAAAACCTGATAAGCTATTCGATACTTCTCCGTTTAGTTTGAAACCATTGCTTCCATCCAAACCGGATAAGTTAATACTCGAAGAAAATGGAGTTTTACTTCCAAATACTACATAACTTATCCCTTTATAAGAATTAGCACCATATGCACCAATAATCAGATCCGCAATACCGTCACCGTTTATATCTCCAGCTCCGCTAACTGAATAGCCTGATAAGCTACTCGATACTTCTCCGTTTAGTCTAAAACCATTGCTTCCATCCAAACCGGATAAGTTAATGCTTGAAGAAAACGGGGTTTTACTTCCAAATACTACATAACTTATTCCTTTCTGAGAATTAGCATAAGGGGCACCAATAATTAAATCATCAATACCGTCGCCGTTTATATCCCCTGCACTGCTTACTGAATTACCTGAAAAGCTACTCGATACTTCCCCGTTTAGTTTGAACCCGTTGCTTCCATCCAAACCGGATAAGTTAATGCTTGAAGAAAACGGGGTTTTACTTCCAAATACTACATAAC
>NZ_JSWE01000245.1 GCF_000815465.1 Candidatus Jidaibacter acanthamoeba
TTATATGCTGTTTTATAACTATGATAACCCATAGCATCTTTGGTTTTCCATTTTACCCGTCTATGATCTTGCTCTATTATGTTATTTAGATATTTGTTCTTTCTTATAGTTGTATTAGCAAACTTTCCTTCTTTTTGTAGTTGGGTAAAAGCTAAAGAATATGAAGGATTAGTATCTACTGTGATACTTTTTGGTTCGTAAGTATTTTCCTTATTGAGCAATTTAGTTAAGAATAATTTAGCTGCTTTGTGATTACGTGTCTTGCTTAAGTAGAAATCAATAGTGTTTTTATTACTATCAATTGCTCTATATAAGTATAACCATTTACCTTTAACCTTGATATAAGTTTCATCCAGGTACCAGG
>NZ_JSWE01000246.1 GCF_000815465.1 Candidatus Jidaibacter acanthamoeba
ATAGCATACTACAGCCTTATGCCACATTTCCACATAAATATTTATAATACCCTTAATAAACATCACACTTATCAGAAAGGAACTTAATAAACAATAAAAGAATGCTATTTTTGATAATTTTCCTATTACTTACTCATAAACGGTAAGCCTTGGAACCTGCACAAACTAAGGAGCTCAACGCCAGAGTTCCGTTTTTGCACGTTCTCTAACACTGGGCCATTTACTGAATAACCTGAACGATCACGCAATGCTGTCCTTTTTTTAACCAGGATCCCCGGCCAAACCTCTTATTACCCCTAGTCGGGCGATCCTTCACGCTCCGCAAAATATATAGCAGATAAGCGCATAACCAACTTAAACGCTATAGCAAATGTAGTGCCTTATCTTATACAATTTCTCTAATCTTTTGTTCTTCCACTCTTGACTTTAAACATGGTATCAGAGCCCTCCGGCTTTGGTAATAGACTTATTCTAAGCTCTACTTATCACAGCTGTTTTTTCATATTGTAAGATTTTATCAATGAACCTAACTCTATTGTTAATGTTTTTTATTATACTACTAGCAACATCAGACTTACTTTCTTCATTTACTTCACTTTTTATCTCTTCTATTATTTTTAATTGTTGTGGATTAGCTGCTCCTAATGCCGTACAAAATATATAAGAAATAATCTCGTTTGGAAGTTTAAAGTTTTCCTGGTTTTCAGAATTTCCTTCAAAATATGAAAGGAAATTTTTACATATAAGCTGTAGGTTACTTATCCCTTTCGCGATTGAAAAGTATTCACTAATATACAAATATGGGATGATTTTCTCACGTTCTGCAGGTACTCTAGGTAATATTTTATCGGTTAGGAAGGGCAATAAGTTTTCTTTTGGAATTAAAAAAATTAAATAATTGAAGACAGTATTTTGATTTTTTTTTACAGCATCAATAAAAGCTTCATCATTTCGCACATGGATCATAGCCTCTCTTTTTTCTATATCAGAAGTATGTTCAAGTAATAACTTCAATACTTCTACATGGCCTCTCGAAGCAGCATCAATAAAAGCTTCATCATTTCGCACATGGATCATAGCATTTCTTTTTTCTATATCAGAAATATGTTCAAATAATAACTTCAATACTTCCACATGACCATATAAAACAGCATTAACAAAAGCTTGGTCATTTTGTGTATGGATCATAGCCTCTCTTTTTTCTATATCAGAAGTATGTTCAAGTAATAACTTC
>NZ_JSWE01000247.1 GCF_000815465.1 Candidatus Jidaibacter acanthamoeba
TATATGCATATATGCAAGCGGTTGGGATGGTAAATGATCACTTAGTAAGTTGCTTCAGACATAAACTGGTTTAAATTATACCTCTCTTGCTTATAAAAACTCCTATGCTTCTTGGTATTTTTTCTCACCTAGAAACCCATAATAACTTAGCCTTTACTTGCCGCTATTTATTGCCTAGATAAATTCACATCAGAATCTAGCGGTTTGCTACCTATAATTTCTCTCCATTGCTTTTTAGGATTATTAATTTTATGGTTAGTACTAAAGTTTTGTTTAGCATGAGGGACTCTTTCTACTTTAGATACTTGCCTTTCAGAGAATGTCTTCTTCGCGGGTATTTCTTTAATATCTTGAATACCAGAAGAAGAGCCGATACCTAAAGAGGATGCTACATTAGTGCTCCTGGTAACCTCATCTATTTTTAAAAGATTAATGCCTAAGTTTTTATATTTTGATATAAAAAGGGGGCGAGGCCATTCATGAGCTTCTCTAGCTTCGATACTATGGTTTACTTCCCTATCACTCACTTGTATGCTATGTTGAGTGTTTCTATTATTAATTTGCTGAATAACTGTTGTACAATTTCTGCAACAAAGATTTGCACTTCCCATGTAAAGTGATGATTGCAGATCAAGAAGTACTTCTGAATTTTCTTCCAGATCATTTACATCATCAATATACTGTAAAATTCTCATTATTGGATGGATACCTTTAGGATATTTTTTATTACTAGTAAACGCTAAAGGCTTAGTAACTTCATTACAAAAACTCCTATTATTCTGCTTATGATTTACATATACCCATTCACTTTTCAATGCTTCACGCAATATACTATTACCTTCATTTTCCATAGTTAGATACTTAATAACTTCGTGCATTTCATTAGAAATCTTATTACCTATTTGATTCAATTTCTTCTGTATTTGCTTAGCCAAGTTATGCTTCTTATTTTTATATGCTTTTATTATTTGTCTATCATTATCTACACTTTTTTCAAAGGGTCTAATCTTGGTTTCTACTATTTGCTGTTGCTCAGTCTGTATTATATGTGTTTTAATTAGCTCATTTTCCTTAACCAAGCTACCTAGACTTCTTTCTACTTGGTTTAGGGTTGTTCTTTGATATTCAATCTGTGCTTTAGAATAGCTATATTTTTTCTCTATGGAGTCTTTAACTTTCACATTTTTATCTAATTGTCCTCTCATATTTAAAAGGTTTTGTTTTGTTTCCTTTAAACATTGTTTCAAAGACATTATTTCTATAATATCGGGATTAGTGTAATCTTTTAACTTTTCATTAATTAATTTTTCTTTTAAAGTTTTCCTCCATTCTGCTACATCTTTATTTTTCCAGGCATCTTCATAAGAAAGGTTTTTCCTTACAATATAGTTAAAGAAGTTCATACTTTCTGTTATCAACTCATAGTTAGTTTCATTATTACTAGCAATAAAGACCTCTGCTTCATACAAACATAAAGCTGTGCTTTTCTCATTACCGCACATAAGCTCGGCGATTAAGTCCAATATTCTAAGTTTTTTATCATGCTTACTATACGGTCTAGTTAAAACACTCTGTTTACCTATCACCTTCTCTTTTCCCTTTCTTGTATTAAGTCTTAAATTTGAGGAAGAAATTTGATTCTTAGTATTTCTATCTTGAACTATCTTTCTTTGAACTTCAAACTTATGTAGTATAGGTTCTTTCCTGTAATTATCGTGTGTATTGTTCTTGCTATCTATTTTGTTTTGAGAAATATTGTTAGCAGAGCTTCTAGTAGGATTATAAGGTGTTAAGTAACTACCTATCAACCCCCATACTTCAGTTGGCAATACTATACCTGTTTGCTCAGTACTTTGTGCATTTTTTACTATACCTCTTAGCCTCAAAAAATTAAAATTGTAATAATCATTTATCTCTCTTTTTATTCTTTCATATCTTGATTTTACTTCATTATCTTGCTCATAACTGGCAACCTTCCCACTAATCATCCGTAAAAATAGTTGTATTTTAGGAAGATTGATATTTATTAAGCTTACTTCTTCAACTGCTTTACAAGTATCTTCTAGTATTTGGTTATTTTTACTCACATGTGTTTTTAATTTTTTTTGTAGTTCTAATAGATTTTTGTCTTTTTTGGTTATAGAAATATCTGTAAGATCAGTTGAAAGAATAGTTTTTTTCTTTTCTAATATTTCTAATAATAATTTTATTCCTCCTACTTTATAATTGTTTTCCATTAGATTAATTGAAGTAAACCTACAATTTCCATCCAACAATTTTCCTATATGATTAGCACCACTTCCTCCAATCTGATTTTTACTTATATCAAAAATATAAATACTTTGATTATTACTTAGTCCTGTACATAGTGTTTTTATCCCTTGATCCTTTAATTGATTCCCCCTTAAATTAATTGAAATAATCGTATGATTTTTAGTTAAAACATTAGCTAGATACTCAGCGCCTTTTTCTCCTATTTTATTATTACTAAGATTAACATGAGTAATGCTTTCATTATTAATTAGTATTTCAGATAATAATTTTATACCTTCATCTGTTATATTATTTCCTTCCAGATCAAGAGAAGTAATGACCTTATTATTGTCTTTTAATACATCTATTAAAGCTTTGAGACCTTCTACTCCTATTTTGCAATTAGCCAAATTAATACTAGCAATGCTTTTATTACTCTCTAGCATTTTACAATAAGCTTTTACACATTTATCCCCTAAATTATTACCTCCCAGGTTAACATAATTAATGCTATCTATCTGCATTAATGCTTCAATCAATGCAATGCTTCCCCTCTGCCCTATTTTATTATCACTTAGATTTATTTTAGAAGTTCTCCCGTTTATTATGATGGCCTCTGCAAGCGATATTGCTCCTTCATCTTCAATATTATTATGCTGTAAGCTAATCGTGGTAATACTTTTGTTTTCTTTTAGTATTTCAGCTACATAATATGCTCCCTCGTCTTGAAGATAGTTTTCCCCCAAATTAATTGCCTTAATAATTTTATTCTGTTTTAGCGTTCCAGCTAAAATTTTTATCCCCCTACTACCTATATTAGTGCGCAATAAGTTGACATAAGTAATAATCTTGTTGTCCTTTAATATATAAGCTAAAACCTCAGCTTCCTCTTTACCAATTATGAAGCCTTGTAAGTTAAGTACAGGAGATTTCCAATTATTTTTTAAAATATCAACCAAAGCTTGGCTAGGTAATAAAAATAAAAAGGAAGCTGTTCTATTATCCACTGAATCCAATAATTCAGGTCGAAGTTTAAGTAATTCTAATATAACTGAATGATTTTTTTCTTTACAAGCTAATTTAAATCTATTTTGTTGATCTATTATATTATCATGATTATTAATAGTCTCATTTTGCTTCATAGGAACTTGCTTTATTTTACTGTAAAGTAGAATTATATTTTTTCTTTACTCTTAAGGCTACTCCTTTAATTTTAATTCTTTTAGCACATCTGTAAACCTTACTTGCCCCGGATAAGTAAAAAGAAAGTATTGTTTAATTCCGATTTAAGTAATAATACCTTTTTTAATTGGGCTATTTCCTGTATTAATTTTACTATCTCCTTTTTCAATTGATTTACTTCGTCATATATATTCATTAGGCTTCATTACCGGATTCTTAGGTTTTGAATATTTATCAATCCAAGTAAATAAGTATTAACATTAATGCCTGACTCCCTTGCTGTTTGTGCAATTGATTGCGATGACTCATTAGCTAGCTCTGCTGCTGGCTCCTTAAATTCCCCAGAGTATCCTTTTTGCTTTACTTCAGGCATTATATTTTATTTCCTTACTTCTAACATAACCTGCTTTATTTAGGGTATCCACTTCACCCCTGCAAACATTGAAATTGAATTAATTACATAAGCAAACAATTCTCATTATCAGAAGAAGAGCTTGACGACAACTCTAACGAGCGTCTAAAACTTCTTAGTTGAAAATTATTCTCAAGTTCCTCGGCTTGCTTAAATTCGCTCAAAGCCGGTATAATTTCTTCGTAGAATATCTGCGCATCCATTTTTATTTTTACTGGGGTACCATCAATATCTGAAGCTCCATAACTATATTCAAGAATAAGCCCCGGATAGGTATCATCCCAAAAAAGCTTAAATAAAGCAAAGTCGGCTTGATTATTAAATTCAATGAATATAT
>NZ_JSWE01000248.1 GCF_000815465.1 Candidatus Jidaibacter acanthamoeba
ATCAGTTCCTTCTTCTGATATCTCTTTCTCTACTATAACGGTCTTTTTATCTAATATTTTGAGCATATGATTGTGTGAAGGTATTGGTTGCATAACATCTTTTAAACTTTCTTTTTCAAAAGAATTTAAATTTTGTCTGTCTGATTTTCTAAGCCTTGAACTAGTTTTATCATTATTAGAAAGAAAGTTAGTATTATGGTGGTTATTATCTGTTAACCTATTAATGATTGTGTCAGATTGACACAAAGATAGTTCAAATTGTTCTAAGCTAAAATTTTTTTCAGGTAAGCAATCACTTAATATCTCAATAACTTTAGAGTAATTGATGGAATACCATTTAGTATGGTCTGATTTACAGGCATTAAGTTTTTTAGATATAATAATCCCTTGCTTTTCTAGTGAAGAAAAAAATCTTTGAATCTTAGAGATAGACCAATAAGAAAACTGCTTATGCCAATCCTTATAGGTATTATATACCCAAACATTACCATCGATTATTTTACCACACTTTTGTAGCCAGTAATGAAGTTGTTGTATGATGATTGCCTGCTCTAGGCCTAGTTCCTCAGCTAATTGAGGGATAATAATTTGTGGATGAAAATGTTTTTCTAATAGCTTTTCATATATAGTCATTTTGGTCATGACATATGTCTCCTTTAAAACAATAAAAATTTGTTATAAAACATAGACTACGCTTGACCTTATAGTATTAATATGATACTATAATTTTAGGTGAGCGGCATGGACGTAGTCTGTGCCCTTTTTTATTTATTCTTTATTTCCTTTTACTACCTTATCTATAAGTATTTTTTTCTCCTTTTCAATTCTATCTTTTGATGCTTCGATGAACCATTTTGTACGATTGATATATTGCTTAGAAATGTGTAAATCAATTTCCTTCAATATTTCTTTAGGTAAAGTTAATGTAATTCTTGTATTATCTTTTCCAATCGCCATTTATTAGCTACTAATTAATATCCATAATTAAAGTTAGTAGCATAGAAAAAAACTATTGTCAAATTTAAGTGTGTAGAAGTGCGTCACTTAGTTATACAGTGCATCAGAGTGTGTTTTTTAAAGACAGGAAAGATTTTATTTAAATTCTTTAGTAATAATTTCAATTAATTTTTCATGGATTTTAATATTGTTTTGTACGCAATACATTTTTATTTTTTTGTGAAGTTCATCTGGCATTGTTAAGGTGAACCTTTTTACTGCTTTTAGTGTAGTATCGTCAGTTGATCTATCAGGCAATGTTCCTTGATTTACCCATTTGTCTATAGCTTCTAATTTACTTGTTTGTATAGGTCTGGGAGATATGCTAATTGTTTTTTTAGTCATATTATTACTATTTAAATTTTATTAAAATTTCTTTTGATAAGTTTTCTATTTCTTCTGCTGCGCTAGCTGCTGCAGAATCTTTATCTTTCATTTCTAATACGCTTAGTCCTTCAGAAGCTGTTTCTGCATACGTTACCCTTTGGTGTATATGGTTTTCTAATACGGGTACGTTATACATTTTTAAAGCTTCCTCTACATCTCTTCCAATCGCTGTATTTTTTATTTTTCTATTTATAACAAAGGCTTTCTTAATATTTTTTAATTCAGCAATAGGTTCAGTTACTTCATTTATTAAGGATACTACCTCATTAGCTGCCCAAACATCATAAGGAGATGGCTGCACAGGAATAATAACGACATTGGATGCAACTATTGCTGAACGAGCAACTTCATATATTCTTGGAGGTCCATCAATGATAATATGGTTATAATCTCCCATAAAAGCATTTATTTCTTTATGAATTATTGGCTTCGTTATGCCTATCACTGTAAACAAAGAGTCACCCTGTCTTTTAGTGGCCCAATCCATGGCACTATTTTGAGGATCTGCATCAATCAATAACACTTTCTTTCCTTGAAGAGAATATGCTGCTGCTAAGTTTACTGAGAGTGTTGTTTTACCTACTCCTCCCTTCTGGTTTAATAAAGATATTATCATTTTATCTAAAAATATTTTTTTATATAATATTCAATATAGATTATGTACATTTATATGTAAAACCTTTTTTGCATATTAATGTATATAAAATTTTATGTATAAGCATTTATATGTATACATGTTAAAATGTTTAAGTGTTATAACTTGTTTTCATAAATTTAAGAAGTTAATAAAAATTATGAATTTAGTAGACTAATAAGGACTACATTGCAAAAACATATATATTTGAACTAAACATAAAAATGTAAAAGCATATATATGCATAGATGTATAAGTGGTTATACATCTATGCATGTAAGTGTAAAGACGCATATATGTAGAAACGTATTAATGGTTATACATATAAACATTAGTATGTGAAATTTTATAAATTTTGCAACAAAGGAGGTTGGTAGACATAAAAATGTAAAAGCCTATATATGTATAAATGTGTAAATGGTCATGCATATATGCATGTAAGTGTAAAAGCACATATATGTAGAAATGTACTAATGGTTATACATATAAACATTAATATGCAAAATTTTATAAATCTTGCAATTAAGAAGGTTGGTAGACATAAAAATGTAAAAGCGTAAAGATGTATAAATGTATAAATGGTTTAATGTATTTGCATAAATAAAATTATTGTAATTTAAGGGATTTGTTAAAAAGTGTTGAATGTCATTGATATTGACCCCTTAGAGTTTCAGTCTATTTGACCCCCTAA
>NZ_JSWE01000249.1 GCF_000815465.1 Candidatus Jidaibacter acanthamoeba
AGGGTATTATAAATATTTATGTGAAAATGTGGCATAAGGCTGCGGCAAGCTATATATCAAGGCTACAGGAAGTATTTTTCATAATNTTATGAAAAAANATTCCCTAAAAAGTGAAAGTTTATTAAATTTAGGCACCCTATAAAATGGGCTTTCTAAGCTCATAATGTTTGAAACATTCCCGTTTATAATCTTTTTAGGGAANATTATGTATTTTTATATTTCCAGGGCTATTTGTATATATAAACTTTCTCTAAAATAAGATTTTATGATTTTTTATTATTATGGTTAAACACTTTATTATTAACTAGTTCGTGCTCNAATACTTTCTCTAAAAAAAGTATTAACCTTCGAAGTATAGCTAAACACAAATACTGCAACCTAGGCCGATATTTATATTTAATTCTTCCTAAATAAATTAATTTAGGGAATATTTAAAAGGTGTGAATTTGGTTATTTTTATCTGAAAAATACTTGCTTTCCCTAAAAAGATTATAAACGGGAATGTTATAAAAAATGTAAGCCTACAAGTAGCATTTTATATGCTCTTTATTTTTAAACAATCTCAACTTTTTTGGGAAAGTTTTTTTGGACAAATACCAAATCTGCCTNCTACAACTTAGATAAATAGCATACTACAGCCTTATGCCACATTTCCACATAAATATTTATAATACCCTTATTTATTTTATAAAAAGGCTTTTAAAAAATTGAAACTATATAAATTAATATGGAGAAACTGTCCTGCCCCCGTATAATAGCTCCAGAAATAGGTTAGCAAATAGATAGATATTGAGCTAATCTATAAGTAAATATAGATGGAGTAATTATATGACAATCAGATAAATCAACTTTAACTGTTTGTTTGGTTAAGTCTTAACTTCTACACAATTAGTAGGTTTACTTTCAACATACAAGGTTTACGCTTAGAACCCCTACTTTAAATTATTGCTCTCCTAACATTTTTGAGCAATATTACTGCAAAGTTGCTTAACTTCCTCTCTACTAATCCGGGATAAGATCACAACTATGTCACACCTCAATTACAGATGTAACACAACCCTTTCCTCTACTAGCTATTCATTAATTTAAATCAGCTCCCCAATACGCCCTCATTCCTCCATGTCTGATACAGAAAGAATAGCATGCGTTCTGATTTGGACAAGAGCGCCATATAACATCACTACTACATCTGCATGTGCCACTACCAGTAACTTCTGATATTTCATTCAAATTTAGCTCTTTCATAGCAACCTTCCTAAAATACGATTTATTAAATAATTATATTTTCCATCTATTATAATTTAAAATCCTAATAACTTATAACAAATAATAATTGAAAACATTAATATCATATGTACCAATAAAGCAATATTATAATTAATAAATTATATTTTTATTTATTAAATTTAATTGAACAATCGCTCTATACCTTAATCAGTATTAACAATTTATTTTTTAAAGTTATAGTTTTACTATCTCCTTTGGATTTGGTGATATAGACTATATAAAAAATAATTTTCTAATTTGCCTTGCCTGCAGCTCACCCTAATTTCTTGCATAAAGTATAGTAAAAAAACTATTGAATCGTTGGGTGTCGTCAACTTAACCTTTTAGTTAAGTAAGTATATAATATTAAAATAAAAATATATAGGTCTAGTAATGTATAAGGAGAGCATTCAAAAGCTGGGGGTGAGTACACGAAGATTGAATTTTAATGGAAAGTTTAGTAAATTTGCCTTAATTATAAGGAATGATAATAGCATAAAGATAAAAGGATTTTAGCTGCCTAATTTCAGAAAAATACTTAGTAAGTTAAAATGGCCCAAGAGATATACCAATTATATGTTAGGCTCAAGAAGATCAGCCCAAGAATTTGGAGAAGAATACTAGTAAGTAGTGATACTAGTATTGCAGACTTACATTATTATATACAAATAATTATGGGTTGGGAGGGAATACATTTACACCAATTTATAATACGAGGTAAATCTTATGGAATTTATTATGCAGGCGGAATGGGCTTTAGTGATGATCCCGAGGAAATATATTTAAAAGATTTTGAATTTCACCTAAATGAAAAGTTTATGTATCAATATGATTTTATAGCAAATTGGGAGCATGAAATTAGAGTTGAGAAACTGCTATCAGCTGAACCTAAGAAGCTATATCCAAGGTGTATT